>NZ_BAEB01000007.1:0-59518 GCF_000241225.1 Acinetobacter sp. NBRC 100985
TTGGGCTACCATCAGTACCGCCTGTGATGCCATCGATCACACCAGTGACAAGATCAATTGGGCTACCATCAGTGCCGCCTGTGATACCGTCAATTACATCAGTCACCATTTCTAGTGGTGTACCATCAGCAAGATTACCTAAGTTACTAAGATCGCTACCAATATGTTGGACAACTTCTGTAGCTGTAGAACCGTTATTAATTAATGTTTCCACCACACCAGATACGGAGTCGATCGAGCCATTAAAATCAGCGCCAGCTAAGTCTGAAACAGCTTCTAAAGAACCATTTACAGTATCGCGAGAAGTCTCAAAAGTCAGTGTGCCTAGATCTGCTGTATCCCCAATCGGATGTTCTGATTGATGAACAGCGCTAATGATTGTATCTGCAACGGTATTAATACCTGAGTTAATGACTTCTGTTTTGAGGCTCTCAGCACCTTGTAATGTATCAATACCGCTTTGAACAGTTTGAGTTACAGGACTACTTCCGCTACTTACCTGATTGATGATGGTAGAGACGGTATTTGTTGGGTTAGTCCCACCAGTGATATTTGAAATGGTTGTTGTTAGTGTATTGAGTTGATAGCCGCCGACACCAATATTTATATTGCCTGATCCTGTATTAATCCCACCATTGATACCATTCTCAGGGTCACCAGAAAGACCACTATTGATATTTCCAACAGGCGTATTGATGTTGCCGCTGGCATTGCCTGAGCTATCATTCACTCCGCCATTTAATCCCCCAAAGAAGTTAGTTAAAGCTGTTGCAGGATTATTCGCAATTAAGGTTCTAAAGTTGTTAATGGCGTTGATGTTATTTTCGAAACCATCTGTGTTTAGCCCAATAATTGAGCCACTGAATGCATTTGTTACGGTACTGAGTGGTGAAGTGTTGGTTGTGTTTGTAAAGGTATCAAAAATATTGGTTGGATTTTCTAGCGTACTTGTATTGAGAAGGCCTGAGTTATTGGTGATAGTGCTCGTGGTCTGATCAAATAATTGGTTATTCAGAGTTGTATTTTTTACATTCCCAGCCATATTAACAGCTGCATCTAATGGATTGTTGGTCGGAATATTTGGAACTCCACCACTCATATTGGGAACGACTTTAAACGGAATATTGACTAAACTTTTGAAGTTCCCGCTACTACTAGAAATGTCTTCAAAAGTCCCTGTGAATGATGATATAGGATTAAAATTTCCTAGAATATTAAGTACAGGGCTAAACGAGTTCATTGCTATATTGCTCGTTATACTGCTCACCATACTGTTGATATTTTGAGTAGACAGCGCCTGTGAAAGCAACGCAAAAGGAATCTGTGTTGAGCCACTCAGGGGCGATATTGTGAAATTATCATCAAATGAATTCGATGATAGATTCGAGATTGGCGAAAATAGACTTTTGAAGCTCATAAGCGTACCTATATATTTTTAAAATGTTTTGTTTCGAGTAATTATTAAATCCATATTGTTTTTGTGTGATTAACATCACATTAATCATTTTTAGTGTTATATGTTGCAGTTTTTTTGTCAATCTTGAGAATTTGATTTGCTTGTTCTATTTTTGATGTCTTATCTTGTTGATTATAAATAGTTTTAATATTTAATAGACTTTTTATTTGAGCTTAAATCCAGGCAGAATTTGTTTAATATATGAGCAATATCAGTTGTTTAAAGTGAAGGTTAATTTTTTAGACTGTCGGGGCGTTCTGTTTGTCAAAAGTGGTCATTCGTCAGTTTTTTTTGTATAGAATTTATTATTGTTAAGATATTTGAAACTATGTATTTATCAGTACTATTGATTAAGGTGTTTGAATGGATAAGTACGTTTAAATCTTTATTAAATCAAAGCCGCTGATGACAGCGGCTTTTTGAACGAGGATTTAGAATAGATTCAATGAGTGGAATAGATCATCTGAGAGATTTGTCAGTGTAGATGGTGAGGTAATGGTTTCTGTATATGTGCTGGTTGAGCCTGTTGAATCCATTACCGTTGTCACTGTTGATGTCGTTCCTGTAATTGCTGTCAGAATATGTTCAACGCCTAAGCTGTTCTCACTTTCACCATTTAAGCTAATGCTGATGAGGTTATGAATACCATCAAGTGAACCATCACTTAATCCGTCAGTCAGACCATCTAAACCAAGTTCAAGGTTATCCGTCGCATTGCTAATGGTTGTTCCAACAGAATCAAGCGCTCCGCCACTGAATACGCCATCGATATCGGCTGTAATATGAGTTACTTCACTTAGTGCACCACCATTAAGACTACCAGTAATACTACCAAGTAAGTTTGTGACGATTCCCAATGAACTTTCAGTGCCAGTTATGCCACCAACGACATTGGTGAGTAGATCAATCGGGTTACCATCAGTACTACCCGTGATACCGTCAATGACGCCAGTCACCATTTCTAGTGGTGTACCATCAGCAAGATCACCGAGATTACCAAGGTCATCAGCAATATGTTGAACAATACCGATTGCAGCAGAACCATTATCAACTAAGGTTTCAATGACACCTGTTGCAGAATCTAAAGCACCACTAAGATCAGCACCCGCCAAATCAGACAAGGTTTCTAAAGTACCATTTACAGTATCGCGAGAAGTTTCAAAAGTGAGGGTACCTAGGTCAGCGATATCCCCGACAGGATGTTCAGCTTGAGGGAAAGCACCGATGATGGTGTCAGCTACAGTATCAATCCCCGTATTGATAATTTCAGTTTTTAAGCTTTCAACGCCTTGTAGAATATCGATGCCTTCTTGAACAATCCCTGTGACAGGATTATTAGCAAGATCACCGCCTGTAATACCATCAAGAGCACCAGTGATGAGATCAATAGGGCTGCCATCAGTACCACCAGTAATGCCATCAATCACACCAGTGACTAAATCGATAGGACTACCGTCTGCTCCACCCGTGATACCACCGATTACACTAGTGACGAGATCAATCGGGCTACCATCGGTTCCACCCGTGATGCCACCGATTGCACCTGTAACAGTACCTAAAACTCCTGAGCCATCACCATTACCAGCAACAACGCCAACCAAGTTAGTCACTGGGCCAAGCACATTAAAATCACCTTCACCATTTAGACCACTGAGATCGAGAACAGATATTGCATTTCCTGAGAAGTTAATCGGTATCGTAATTGGCGTTACAACATTCGCATCATCTCCGTTGCCATTACCAATACCGTAGTTGTGCTCACCATTGCCTGCACCGATACCATCGAGGATTCCACCTGAACCATTGGCACTGCCGTTGCTATTATTTTCAAGGTCATTGTCATTGAACTGATTGGTTGTAGTGGTAGATGAGTTGTTAGTTGAGTTCGCAGAGGCACTACCAAAAAGAGAAATCGCATTACCCGAAAGGTTGATAGGAATCGCAATCGGTGCAACAACACTTGCATTGTCACCGTTACCATTGCCAATACCGTAATTGTGCTCTCCATTACCTGAGGCAGCGCCATTGAGTATTCCACCAAGACCGAATAAGCCACCAGAACCCGTGCTAACACCATTTCCTGTGCCATTGCTATTGTCAGTACTATCATTATCCTGATAATAGTTTGTAGTGGTTGTTGATGAGTTATTGGTTGAGTTGGCTGTTGCATTTCCAAAGATTGAGAATGCATTACCAGATGCATTAATTGGTGTCGTAATTGGCATCACGATGCTGGCATCATCAGCAATTCCATTGCCAATACCATAGTTATGTTCACCATTTCCTGCAGCAAAACCGTTCAGGATACCACCATCGCCAAGAGTCCCTGAGCCACCTTCGATTTCGCCAGCATTATGAGCATTGCTGTTATTGATGCTGTCATTGTCTTCGAAGTGATTCACAGTTGTTGTTGATGAATCATTGGTTGAGTTTGATGTTGCATTACCAAAGATGGAGAAGGCATTGCCTGAAGCATTGACTGGTGCAGTAATCGGGGTAACGATACTGGCATCATCAGCTATACCATTGCCGATTCCGTAGTTATGTTCTCCATTGCCAGCACCAACACCATTTAGCAGTCCTCCGCCAATTCCGTTCCCTGAAGAACCACCACCTAGACCACCATCACCAAAACCATTCGCGCTGTTACTGTTGTCTGTGGTGTCATTGTCTTGAAAATAGTTTGTCGTATGTGTGGATGAGTCATTCACAGAATTAGAGGTTGCATCGCCAAAGAGTGAGAATGCATTACCAGAGCCGCTCAGCGGGGCAGTGATAGGGGAGACAACGCTGGCATCATTTCCAATACCATTGCCGATGCCATCATTATGATCACCATTACCAGCGGCAGGACCGTTGCCCCAACCGCCTAAGCCGTTGCCAGCAGCTCCTTCGACGATGCCAGTGCTACTGTTACTATTATTTGTAGTGTCATTATCTTCAAAATGATTGACAGTGGTTGTTGATGAATCATTCACAGAGCTTGAATTTGCATCTCCAAATAATGCAAATGAGTTACCCAAGCCACTCATTGGTGTAGTAATCGGCATGACGACACTAGCATCATCACCGTTCCCATTGCCAATTCCGTAATTATGTTCTCCATTGCCAGAACCAACGCCACTCAGTAAACCGCCAACACCATTGCCTGCAACACTATTGATACCAGTGCCGTTATTACTATTGTCTGTACTGTCATTATCAAAAACATAATTTGATGCTGTAGTAGATGCATTATTTGTGGATGAGTTGTTTGCGTCGCCGAACCAAGAAAACTCATTTCCGAGAGCATTGATTGGTGTCGTTGTTGGCATGATCACGCCTGCATCATCACCGTTACCATTTCCGATACCGTAATTTTGCTCTCCGTTACCAGCGCCGAAACCGCTGAGAATACCACCAATGCCATTACCGGCTGCACCAGCGCCATTATTGCTATGATCATTAAAGTCATTGTCTTCAACAATATTGGTGGTGTTGGTGGTTGATGTGTTGGTTGATGTGTTGCCAGAACCATCTTCATCATTGTTATGATTTATTCCAGAGACACCATTGCCCATAATATTGATTGGGCTGACGACAGGTGATGTCCAGTCGACATCATCACCATTACCATTTCCGATGCCATAGTTATGTTCACCATTTCCAGCGCTCACACCATTGAGTAAGCCGCCAATCCCATTACCAGAAGCACTTCCCAAACCAGTGCCACCATTGTTACTATTATCGGTACTGTCATTGTCTTGTACGTGGTTGAGAGTTGTGGTTGAGCCATTGTTCGTCGATGAAACATCACCGCCAATACCTCCAAATGCATTACCTAGAACATTGACGGGTGTTGTGAATGGGGCTGTAACATCAACATCATCGCCATTTCCATTGCCGATACCATAGTTTTGTTCGCCATTACCTGCTGCGGGGCCGTTGCCCCAACCATCAATCCCATTACCTACAGCACTGCCAAGACCATTGCTATTGTTGCTGTTATCAATACTGTCATTGTCTTGAACAATATTTGTTGAGGTTGTTGCTCCATTATTGTTGGAAGAAACATCGCCACCACCAATGCCACCAAATGAGTTACCGAGAACTTGAACAGGTGTTGTCCATGGGGCAGTTACATCTGCATCGTCACCATTTCCATTGCCAATACCATAGTTTTTTTCGTCATTGCCTGCGCTGACGCCATTCAGAAGACCGCCTGCGTTTCCATTCCCAGCGGCATCTACGCCAGTATTGCTGTTATTGGTATTGTCATTGTCTTCAATAACAACTGTTGAACTGGTCGGAGTTGTATTGATTGAATCAACTGCACCACCACCAATTACTGCATAAGCATTCCCTAGGGAGTCTACAGGTGTCGTGACAGGTGTAATGATGTTGGCATCATCGCCATTTCCATCACCAATGCCATAGTTATGATGGCCATTACCTGAAGCAGTACCATTTAAGAAACCACCATCATTGCCATTTCCCGCAGTACCCGTATTACTGTTATCAATCGTATCTTGATCTTGTAAATGGATTGAAGAGGACGTTGGTGCTGTATTTATAGATGTGACAGGTTCAGCATTGCCAAACCAAGAATATGAGTCTCCGAGTGAATAGAAAGTTGTCGTAAATGGAATAGGAAAATTAACGCCTTCGCCATTGCCTACGCCAACACCGTAGTTTTGTTCACCGTTTCCAGCGGCAGTTCCATTCAACAAACCATCATAAGCAGAACTACTGCTATTATTGGTCAAGGTACTATCTTCTATTTGATTATTATTGACTGTTGATACCGTATTCACAGAAGATGATGAGCCTTGATTATTCTGGCTTGGAAGAGAAAGGATGCCTGTTATGGGTGATAAGATATTTTTAAATAACATATTGGTATACCTATCATAATTATTAAAGTCTTGTTTTATTCGTCCTTATAATTATGTGACTCCTGTCTCATAATTAATAAAAAGTATTGAATGTTTAATTAATTGTTGTCAACGCCACTCGATAAAGCGTAGTTTTTGTGAAAATCTTGGGGATAATAAAAATCAACTGCTTAGCTTATTTTTTTAGTGTGAGAGAAGAGAGAAAATATGGATAAAATAGCTAAAATCTATATCAAAAGCTAAGTGAATAAAATGTGAAACAAAGCATCTAACGCTGTAAACAACTTTTTAATCTTCTGAAATTTAATAATAAATCATGAAAATTTTGATCGTAGTGATTAAGCAGAAACTCTTGTCTCGTATTTCAATTGAAAGCAAATGTTTATATTGTGTATTGATGTGTTTTTAAACGATGTGCTGAATCTATAATCAATTGAAATTATTTTGCAATAAAGTTCTTATCAAATGGGAAAAAGTGCGTATAATGCCCTCCATCAAATACGCGCTCATAGCTCAGCTGGATAGAGCACTTGGCTACGAACTAAGGGGTCGGGAGTTCGAATCTCTCTGAGCGCACCAATTTGAAGAATTAACCGCTAACTTAGCGGTTTTTTTGTGCCTGAAATTTATATTTTGTTTTTAACTTTCTGTACAAACACGGTATTACCTCCAACAGCAGGCAGCACATCATGATAAGGCAAGCTGCGCATTGCCCTTAATAAAAATGGTGCTTTTTCATCAATTTTTGCGCTGGTGGTTATTTTAAATAAACTGCCTTGTTTGAGCTCAGTCAACTCCATTTTTCCTTTAATAAAACGTAAATCACCACCCGTGGCATAAAAACTATTCTCGGTGTCATTTGGATAGTTAAAATGCAGTTTAAATGCAAAGGGAATATTAATGACCCCTAAACCGACATTAACTTGAATATCAGCATTTTGTCCTTGGTTTTGAATGGGTGTCGTGACGACTTTTTTAATTTGTCTTGGAAATAACTCTTGATAGGAAATAGGATTCAACCATTTCTGTAATTGCTGTGGTGGATGTTTATAAAAATGATAGGTCGTTGTAAATCGCATGCCTTCACGTCCGTGAGTATACGGTACGCTCGTCGGGGCATGTAACACGCTGACTGGTTGATGGGATGCTTGAATCAGTTGAGTGATTTTCGCTAATTGAGCTGCACTGAGTTGTGGATTGGGCATTTGTCCTGCATTGAGTGCAGCCGTGTTTTGTCCAATAAATTGATTTCTGAGAGATTCTAAAATAAATGCATTACTTGTACTGGGAATCCCAAGCTTAACTTCAGGAATGGCATTTAATATTTTTTTGATGATAAAGCCTTTGGGTTGGTTTAGATCTCCCCATTGCGTTAAGGTGATCAAAGTTCTGTTGTCATCGAGTGCAAACCACTCTAGTTTCCCTACTCCGTAAGGAATAGGTGCATCGACTACCAAACTCGCGATGCTATTGGCTTTAATCTGATGTTGTAATGTCACATCTTCATTGAAATTAAGTACAGGAATAGGTGTTGGGATGGAGACTTTATATTTCATCTGTACGATATTGCCTGATTGTTCAATACGTTTGGCAGACTTCAGTGTTGGAAATAGACCAACATAATGACTAAAGTCAGTCAATGTTTCAGAAACGCGTTGGCTATTGGCGGGGACAATAATCGCTGCAGTATTAAAACTAACACTTGGCTGAGGATTGTTTTTTAATGTTGGTACAGAGGTTTTGACGGCAGGTTGCCCATAAATAAAAATATTGCCTTGCGTATAACTGGCTAAAAGCTGCGGATTATTTTGAAAAGGCTGTAAAGCACTTGGAATATTGTCAGACCATATAATGATCTGAGCAAAACTAAACGGACTTATTCCGAATAAAATGCCTATAGAAATGAGGCGAGAAAAATAAGACATTACATTCCTTTGAGTTCTTATAATTTACCCGTTGAGCAATGGGTGTTTATCCATAACAGTGAATCCAAAATATTTATAATTTCTTTCTAGAGTAAAAAATAGTCATATTGTGTAAAACAACATGTAGCCATTTAAATTAGTGTAATATTTATGCCCATTCATGATGAGCAAAATTAGAAGCCGAGTATGTCT
Source organism: Acinetobacter sp. NBRC 100985 (assembly GCF_000241225.1). NCBI lineage: Bacteria > Pseudomonadati > Pseudomonadota > Gammaproteobacteria > Moraxellales > Moraxellaceae > Acinetobacter > Acinetobacter sp. NBRC 100985. The sequence goes on from NZ_BAEB01000007.1 coordinate 8,448, forward strand.
GAACAGCGTCCAACCGTATCTGTGCGTTATTACCTTAACTTACAAGAATCTCAAGATGGTTTTGCCTTAGTCACTTTTGGAAAAAAGCCTCTTACGCGTTTTCTCACCCCAGCGATTAGTATTGCGATTATTTTGTGGGGTGTTTATCTCGGTTTTACTGATGTAGGTCGCTATTACGTCGCGCTTGGCGTTTTCTTCCTGATCATGCAGGGGGTGATGCGTTATTGGTTATTGCCGATGTTGTTTAAGCGTCAGTTCGTGCGTTATCAATTTGGAAAAAGTGAGCAAGGCATTGATCTCTACCAAGATCATTTTGAACTTTACTCAACAGGAAAGAAACAAACAGCGCAGTATGCTGAAGTACAATCCTTTGCAGTAGGCAAGTTGACCTACATGTTAGAGTTGAAAAATCATACGGTGATTATCGTGCCCAAACGAGCATTTACTGATTCAGCAGATCAAACGAAGTTTGAAAATAGCTTTAAAAAATAAACTCATTATTGGTTATAACAACAAGGAGCTTACATGAGTACTCAGCCATCAAAAATTGTTTGTGTAGGCAGAAATTATGCTGAGCATGCAAAAGAGCTTGGTAATGCAATTCCAGATCGTCCGATTTTATTTATGAAACCACCCAGCAGTATCGGTTCACTGGCGCAAGGTGTTAAATGGAATCAGGCTTTAGGCGAGTGTCATTTTGAATGTGAAATTTGTTTGCAAATCACACATCCTCTTTCTCAAGAGACGGATAAACTAAAAGCTTTAGAAGCTGTTGGTGCGATCACGCTAGGTTTGGATCTCACGCTGCGCGACTTACAAAGTGACTTAAAAGCAAAAGGACAGCCCTGGGAGCGAGCGAAAGCATTTGATGGCGCATGTATTCTAGCGGATTGGGTCGAAACAGATGAAATCGGCGATTTGCAAGAATTAGAGCTGATCCTGACGATTAATGGAGTTGAGCGTCAGCACGGTTTTAGCCGAGATATGTTATTTGATATTGGTGCTTTACTGGTTGAGATCAATCAATCTTTCAGCTTACAAGCAGGCGATGTGATTATGACTGGAACGCCAGCTGGCGTTGGTGCATTACATTCGAATGATCAGTTGACAATGAAGTTGATTACCCATACTGGAGAATATGACTGGGATACCTTTGTAAACGCTTAATAATGTTTAGAATGGCGCTGACTTTTATTTTATAAGATCAGCGCCATTTTTATTTAAAAATAAAAGAGAAGAAGAATCATGAAAAAATGCTTAGGTTTGCTGCTGATATTCGTGACAACAATGGGGCAGGCGAAACAACTGGCATTAAGCTTTGATGATGGTGTGAATCCCGATCTAAATTCGCAAGCGGTGCAGATTAATCAGCAAATTCTACAACAACTCAAACAACATCAACTAAAAAGTATTATTTATCCAAGTGTTATTAAAATAGGGGATTATGCAGGTTTGCAGCTTGTAGCTGAATGGGGCAAGCAAGGGCATCAAATTGGGAACCACAGTGAATTACATCTAAATCTCAACAAAGACCATATTAGCAGTCAGCAATATATTGCAGGCATACAACGTGCAGAACAGGTTTTTCGTCCGCTAACGGGTTGGACGGCAAGATATCGTTTTCCTTTTTTAAAAGAGGGAAATACGCTTGAAAAGCGAGATCGCGTTGCAGCGTACTTAAAACAACATCATTATCAATCTGGCGCTGTCAGTATTGATGCTAGTGATTGGTTTTATAATCAGAAATATATCGCCTATCAAAAACAAGGACAGACGCAGTACCTTAAAAAGTTAAAACAGGCTTATATTGCTCATTTACTTGATCGGGCCGCATATTATGATCAATTAGCGATTGAAACGTTGAGCTATTCGCCTAAGCATGTTTTGTTGTTACATGTAAATGCGATCAATGCGGCATTTCTGAATGATGTCATACAGACATTCCAAGCACATGATTGGCAGTTGATTGATAGCGAACAAGCATACAGTGATGCACTTTATCAAAAAAATGCAAAAATTTTGCCCGCAGGTGAGAGCATTATTTGGTCTTTGGCAAAGCAAAAGGGGCATGTCAATTTGCGTTATCCCGCTGAAGATGCACCCTATGAACAGGAAAATTTAAAACATTTCGAGCTGCCTTAACTGCCTTGATAGAGTTTTCGGAACTGATCAGGGGTGAAATGCATCCAACGTTTGAACATATAAATAAAAGCTGATGAACTAGCATAACCTAAATCGAGCGCAATACTTTCAATGGTTTTGCCTTTGTTTAACATCGACATTGCTTTCATGACTTTTAAACGTTGTCGCCACTCGTGCAAAGACATACCAAGCTCTTTTTGGCTATAACGTGCCAAGGTTCGCTCAGTCATGTTGATCATTTTAGCAAGTTCTTCTAAGGTACTATCATCTGCTGGATGCTCATGTAAATGATTAAGAATTTGAGTAAGAGCTGGATGTTGTGTAGTGGGTAAATAACTTCCGACTAATTCGGCATGTGTTAAGCAATCAAGCAGCACTTGGAGCAGCCTTAAATATTCAGGATCATGGTCGGGTAAGTGATGACTACGAATATGTTCGAGTAAGGATGGAACTAGTGGTGCAGTCAGTAGAATACCTGCCTGTTGCGGCATCTGCTGACACAAAGATTCATGGACATACAGCGTACAGTAAGTGACATCATTTCGGTTAATGCCACTGTGCTGCATATGTGGTGGTAGCCAAATACCATAAGGTGGCGGTGTTAAATAATGGATTTGCTCGATATTTACTTCTAACACACCATCAAAGGCATAAATAAATTCACCCCAAGCATGTGCGTGTTCGGGGTAAATTGTTTCAGCAGGCGCATCGCGAACTCTTAACCATAATGGGGCAGGAATATCATTGATGGCAGGAATTTTTTGGAAATCCTGAATCCTTTGTGCTGTTTTTTTCATAGAGTGAGAATTGCCCGAAAACACGTATGTATTGTCAGATTTTCACTATATCATGAAAATCTGACAGACTTATATTGGCTCTCTAGAATGAAAATTGGGAGAGGGCGATGGATGAGCGTAAAGCTTTAGATGCAAAAGCATCAGGTCTAATGATCGTGCTTTGTATGATTTGGGGATTGCAGCAAGTGATTTTAAAAATGGCTGCTCCCGATATCTCGCCCTTGATGCAAATTGCATTGCGCTCTGGTTTAGCTGCACTTTTGTTATTGCCTTTATTGTGGCTGGATAAAAACAGTCAACTGTTTAATCGACAAAACCTTAAAGCAGGCGGTTTGGTTGCTGTTCTTTTTTCTTTAGAATTCTTCTTATTGGCACAAGCGTTAAATCTAACCTTAGCATCTCACGCCGTGGTATTGCTATATACCGCTCCGATTTTTGTTGCCTTAGGATTGCATTGGAAGTTACCGTCTGAACGTTTAAGTGTATTGCAATGGAGTGGGATCGCGATTGCATTTATGGGGATCGTTGTAACCTTTATTCGCCCCAATCAAGGCCCTACAACAGTACTTGAGCAACAAATGCTTTGGGGGGATTTATTGGCTTTGGCGGCTGCAATTGCTTGGGCTGCGACGACGATTACCGTACGTTTATCCTCTTTGGCTCAGGCCGCAGTGACTCAGACTTTGTTTTATCAGCTTGCAGGGAGCTTTGTCCTGTTATTTAGCTTGGCTGTTTTTCTGGGACAATCCACCATCCATTTTACTCCCTTGGTTTTTGGTAGTTTGGCATTTCACACTTTGATTGTTTCTTTCGCAAGTTTCCTTGCATGGTTTTGGTTACTTAGAAATTATTTAGCTTCTCGTTTAGGTGTATTTTCATTTTTAACGCCATTATTTGGTTTGGCTTTTGGTGTGTGGTTATTGAATGAAACTGTAGAACTAAACTTTATGGTTGGTTCTGCATTGGTTCTGTTTGGGATTGTTGTTGTGAGCTTACAGGGTTGGCTACGGAAATAAAAAAGACCTCTGTTGAGGTCTTTTAGGTGAGCTTTATTTCTGTTCAAAGATAGTGGAAAGAGGGATGGAAAGTTTAGCCGCTAAGTAATCATTACTTTCAATCAATGATGGCCCAAGTCTCTCCATCCATTCATCATCTTGATGAATATTCAGAACGTCCTCACGGAGTGGAAGCCGATAAGGCAGCGCAGTAAAGAAACTCCAGAAATCGACTTGTGCCAGATTGCGAACCAAAACGTATTCATCCTTGTCGGTACGCTTAACCAAATTTTGTTCCTCTAATTGGAGGATATATGCAGGCAGGCGGCCCAGTTCACCTCGTCCAATAATACCGAGAAGCTCTTGCTCCGAAACACTTTCACCAATCTGTTGCTTTTTATAAAACAATTCCAAAATGTCCAATAACATCAGGATCGGATGGCGTTTCTGTTCCTTTCCTGAGTGAAATGCAGTCAATGCATAACTCACTTCGACGCCGAGCAAAATCATATTCCAAGAAAGATAGATCCAGAGCAGGAAAATAGGAACGGCAGCGAATGCACCATATACGATTTCGTAGCTAGTGAAGTTGCTCATCACCCAACCGAAGAAGCGTTTTAAGATTTCAAAAACGGTTGCACTAAAACAGGCAGCAATCAGTGCGGAGGGAATAGGCACGGTACGATTTGGAATCGTCCAATACAGAATAAAGAAACCAATAATGGTTAATAAAAATGAAATCATCCATAAGATAAAAGATCCATTTAATTGATAACCAGCAAAGTTATTGCTCAGAATATTCATCGAAGCAACAGTAGAGGAGAGGACAAATGCACTACCGAGCACAATTGGGCCTAATGAAATAATGGTCCAATAACGCATAAAGCCAACCAAACCTGAACGTGTCTCTTTAACGCGCCAAATACGGTTGAAAACATTCTCGATTGAGGTCAGCATTAAAACGGTTGTGACAAAAAGAAACAGCACACCAATGATGGTCAAGTTACTTGATTTCTCGGTAAAAGCATTAAGCGCTTTATCAAAAGCAATGGTACTTTTAGGTAAAAAGTTACTATAAATGAGTTGTTGTAGCTGCTGTCGAGCAGGCTCTAACGCCTTAATCGAAGAAATGATAACCAAGAATACAGTTAACATTGGAACCACAGCAAATAGGGTCGTATAAGTCAAAGAACCTGCTTGTTCCTGACAACGATCAGCCTTGAAGCGCCGTAACACAAATACAATAAACTGAAACCATGTTTTCTCTAAAAAAGGTAATTTTTTTAGATAACGGTCTAAGATCATGGGTTCTATCCTAATTATTTTTAATAAAAATCTTGTGAAAATCACAAGACTTACTACCGCGCAAACTATAAAAAATGTCGTATAGTGTTCTTTTTAACAAAATTACCGAAACTGATGCAACCTTACGTTCTTGTACTCTATTACAGTAAATATGGTTCAACTAAGCAAATGGCACACCTGATTGCTGATGGAATTGAAGCTTCAGGTATGACTGCACGAATTCGTACTGTACCGAATTTAGCGACTGTTGTGACAGAGGCTCAGCCAAGTATTCCAGCAGATGGAGATATCTATTGTAGCTTAGAAGATCTAACACATTGTTCTGGTTTGGCACTTGGCTCACCAACTCGTTTTGGCAACATGGCGAGTGAGATGAAATATTTTTGGGATCAGACCACGAGCCTATGGCTGAATGGCGCTTTACATAATAAACCAGCATGTGTATTCACTTCATCAGGATCAATGCACGGTGGGCAGGAAAGCACATTGCTGACAATGTTACCGCCACTGTTCCATCATGGCATGATGATTTTAGGGCTACCGAATTCAATTCCTGCATTATCCAATACCAAAACAGGTGGTACACCTTATGGTGCAAGCCATGTCAGTGGTCCTCGTCATGATCAAAGCTTATCTCAAGATGAAAAAATGTTGTGTGAAGCTCAAGGAAAGCGGTTAGGTGAGGTCGTGAAAGCGCTGATTGGAACGTTTTAATTAGAAAAAAGGGAGCATCAGCTCCCTTTTTATTATTTCTTAATTTGCCAATCGTAGATTTTCTTGTGATAGGCATACCACATCATCCATAGACCAATAATGATCATTGGGAAACTGAGGATTTGTCCTTTGGTCATCCAGCCAAACAAGATAAAGCCTTGGTCAATATCTGGTTGACGGAAGAATTCCATGAAGAAGCGCGCAACGCCATAGCCGATCAAGAATAATGCTGAAACTGCCATACGTGGGCGAGGTTTCGCACTAAACCACCATAAGATGATGAATAGAAGCAGACCTTCACACAAAGCTTGATAAATTTGTGATGGGTGACGAACCAATCCTAATGGATCTGTTGGAAAAATCATGCCAAATGGATAGCTTGGATCTTGAACTTGGCGACCATAAAGTTCACCACCAATGAAATTACCAATACGACCGAACATTAAACCTGTTGGTACACACGGTGCGATAAAATCCAAAGTCTGAAACCATGTTTTTTGGTATTTCTTACACCAAAATAACATCGCAATGATGACTCCAAGGAAGCCACCGTGGAAGCTCATGCCACCTGTCCACACTTGGAATAACCAGAGTGGGTTTTCTAAAAACTTACCAAACTCATAAAACAGCACATAGCCTACACGGCCCCCAAGCACGACACCTAACGCACCATAAAACACAAGGTCTGAGACCATGTCACCAGTCCATCCATCACGTTGCTTAGCACGATATGATGCTAAACCCCATGCGCATAGAAAGGCCAATAAATACATCAGTCCATACCAGTGCACTTTGACTGGTCCTAAGCTCAGTGCGACTGGATCAATATTAGGATAGGTCAGCATTGCTGTTCCTCAATTTTATATTTTGAGCAGATTGTAGCGGAATGATGTGAAAAATGTTGTACATTCAATGTGTAAAGATGTGAGAACAAAATAATGTGTATCGTCGCTTTTGCATGGCATGTTCTTGAGGATATGCCACTTTGTTTAATTTCAAATCGTGATGAGTTTTATCATCGTCCAAGTCAAACGCTGCATCTTTGGGAAAATAGTCAGATCGTTGCAGGACAGGATTTACAGTCTGGCGGAACTTGGATGGGTGTCACCGCATCAGGTCGCTGGGCAATTGTGACAAACTTTCGCAATGGACATGATAAAAACCAATATGAAACCTCGCGTGGAAAACTCATTCAAGACTTTTTAGAAAGTGACTTGCTACCCATTCGCTTCGCGCAAAAGTTAGAACAACAGCAACAAGCCTATGCTGGCTTTAATTTATTCATTGGTGATCGTGAGCAAGCGGTGTATATGAGTAATCGTGGTGAAGCACCTCAAGTGTTAGCCAATGGTGTGTACGTGGTTTCCAATGGATTAATGACTGAGGACTGGGAGAAAACCAAACATTTGCGCAAGCGTTTTACGCAAGAGTTTCTACCGATGTTGCAGCAAGTTGATATTTCAGAATCAGATTTAAAAAATGCGGTATGGGATATTTTGGAGGATGAGAGAAAGATTATTCCTGATCTTTTACCAAATACGGGAGTCAGTGTGGAAATGGAGGAGTTACTTTCTTCTACCTTTATTCAAAGTCCGATTTATGGGACACGCTGTTCGAATCTTTTAAGAATGACATCGCAACAGTGGCATTGGCTTGAGAAAACCCAACAAGGTGAGCAGCAGGGGCATCTTGAGGAAATAAAACTGAGCTTGCTGAAATAAATAATGCCGACATTTGTCGGCATTATCTTTTGATTTAAAAGCGAAGACTTAAGCTTTTTTCTCAATAGAAGGCGCTACTGGATCAGCCGTGATATAGCCTACACATGCGCTATAACCACCATTATAGTTTTCTAAAACTTTTGCTTTTAATTCAGCAGGAAGTTTTGAGCTATCACCAGCGTGTTGGAAGTTACTCATGATATATGTCCAACCATTTACAGAGTCAACGGCATGTAAACCAGTTGATTCTGCACCTGCTGGTGTAGACAAGATACGATCTAATTGTTTCGTATCAACGTTATAAGCCCAAAGGAAGTTATTAGTGTGGTTACCACTATCTTCACCAATGAACAAGGTACGTAAAGTTTCTGAGAATTTCAGGTTATCTGCACTTGCAATATTATCTGGGTTTGCTGTGTTACCTAAAGCATCTACAGAAATATCTTCACCCATCATGAGCATATGACTTTGATATGGAGCCCATTCGCTATTGATTAAGGCATTAGTGCTGTCAACTTGGCTGCCTTTCATGTCATGCGCAAGGATACCGCCAGCTTTGATGGTTTTTTTGAATTTAACATTATGGCCAGCAACCCAAGCAGAGTTACCTTCGATCATCGAGTCTTGTATATTTGCAAGTGCCGAATAAGCGACTTTATCCTTGATGTTAACTGTTGTACCTTCCATCTTCGTAAACGCCATACTACCGCCTTTAAGAGCAGCGTAACGATGAGTTTCTAGGAAAGCAGCAGCAAGTTCGATCTCTGCTTTTGTAAAGCCATTATTTGCTTCTTTAAGTTTGATCCAAAGCTTTTTCTTATCAAGCAGGATTTGTGTGTAACCCGTTGTATCAGCAGGTGCTTCAGTCAAACTTTCCATAATGTTTTCAGCTTTGATACCGCGAACATTGACTAGGTCATCAATTGCTTTACTTGTTGTATGACCCAGTTTGATCCATTTGATTGGTGCAGTCGAGGTTTCATTCAATTCAGCAGTATATTGAGCAATATACAATGTACCTGCTGAAAGGTCTTTTTCTTTGTCTGCTACGAACATGAAGAAACCACCGTTCGTGTAGTCATCACCCATGATTACAGTGCGGTTATCGGGCATTACTTGAATGAGTTCGTGTGAGATACGACCTAAGCAATAGTGTTTAACTGCTGTACCACGACCTTTACCATCAAGAATAATTTCTGGTAAATGACCATAGTTATAAACATTTGCGGTATTTTCATTGCCATATAGGTTTTTACTATATGCTTTTAAAGTCGCTAAGCTTGAACCGATTTGATCGAAAGCATCTGGTTCATACTCTTCACTTGAAAGGTGCGTATTCCAAGGAGAAAGGCTTGCACCACAAGTAATCCAAAGACCATGAACTTTAGACATATCTACATTGAAGTATTTTTTCAATGCAAGGTGTCCAGTTTTTTGATCTTGATCTAATGTCAGTACCGCAATCGGAGAAGGTAACTGACCATACATGCTTTGAGCAGCTAAGTTTTGGGTGGTGTATTCAAACTGAACAACATGGAATACTGGTGTTGTTACCCCCGCAACTTGAGCACCTTCAATATGAATTAATGATGAACCATCTGGACAGTCAGAGAAGAATTGACGCTCTTGACCAGCAACAGAAGTATCACGGATAGGTTGATTGTTAATATCGTAATAACTACCTGCGATAATTTTACCGCCATCGATATTGTCAACTTCCATACCAGTGCGGAAGAACTCTTCATAACCCAACTTATATTCAGTTGATGTATTGTCATCCCAAGTTACTGTTAAGCTAGATTTAACAGATGTTGTTGCCATATCAAGTGTAGTTGATGGTGCAGCCATAGGCGTAAACTTAGCACTTTTAAATTGTGCTAACTTAACAGCAGGTGTAGAGCTGTCATTGCTATCGTTACAACCTGTTAATGCTGCTGCAGTTCCCATTGCCCCTAGTGGTAAAAACGGTACACCCGCGAACCATTTCAAAATATCACGACGACTTGGCTGATTTGTATTGGCAGTCATAATAAATCCGTATCTTTAATTAATGATAAATAAATCCTGATTGATTCTATGAATTACAGATGACATTTTTTTACACTTTTAAGGCAATTTGAAGACAATTTAATTTTTGTAAATATTTAAAAAACATAAACTTAAAAAAGAAAACCTCTGCGATTTCGACAGAGGTTTATGATTTAAATATACTTTATTAATCTTCTTTTCTTTTTTCTAGTATTTTTCCAAATAGTAAACCAAGTTCAAACAGCATCCACATCGGGACTGCAAGCATAATCATCGATAGGGCATCAGGTGGTGTTACGAACATTGAAATAAAGAAACAACCAACCACAATAAAACGACGCTTTTCGATCAGACTCTGGGTGCTGACGACACCGATTAAGATCAATACCAAGGTAATAATTGGAATTTCAAAAGTAAAGCCGAAAACCAAGAATAGCTTTAAGCAGAAACTTAAATAGCTGTTGATATCGGTCATTGGCGCTACAGTTTCAGGCGATACACTAATAAAGAAATGTAAAATCGCTGGTAGTGTAATGAAATATGCAAATGCAACGCCTAAATAGAACAACACAATGCTGCCTAGCAATAATGGAACGGCTAAGTGACGTTCTTTTTCATACAAAGCAGGCTTAATAAATGACCAAATCTGGTAAATGATATAGGGCATTGCCAGCATGAAAGCGACAAATAAGTTGAGCTTAAATGGAGCCATGAATGTTGCCGTAACATCAGTGGCAATCATGGTTGATGTTGCTGGTAGTTGTTGTCTCAATGGGTCAGAGAGCCATTGATAAGTATAGTTTCTGAAAGGTAATAAACAGAAAAAAGAAAAATTGTTACACCAACAATTTTAAATAAATATTGGCGAAGAACAATCAAATGCTGCATCACAGGCATTTGTTGGAGGGTTTCTTCAGTACTGTTGACTGAAGTAGATGGCAATTGGCTCATACGGCAATCTTTAATTCTGTATCAAACTGCTCTGGTGTCGGTTTTAATGTGACATCTTGAGCGAATAATTGTTGATATTGAATACTGAATGGAACGGCAGCATGTTGTTCGAAATGAAAGTACTGAATAGATGCTTTAGTTTCTGATGCTGCCTGTTCTGGTTCTTCAGTGGAGGTTTGTGTGCTTTTTAGCTCATCCAACTGTTTTTGCATTCTGCGTTCGAGTTCAGTAATTTTATCAATTTCTTTCTGCATCTCTTCTCGAAATTCAGAAAGGCGCAGTTCACGATCAATCTCATTCTGAATATTGTTGATAAACTTTTTAATTTTTCCATACCATTTCGCTACAAAGCGTGCAGCTTCTGGCAATTTATCAGGACCAAGAACCAGCAAGCCGATTACTGCAAAGCAGAAGATCTCGGTCATTCCTAAATTCAGCATAATCAGGCTCGCTTAGCTTTTTACTGAACTTTCAGTATTTTTAACTTGAGCATCAATCGTGCGTGGTTCATTTAAAGATGCAGTTGCCTCATCTTCTTCTTTCATTGATTTTTTGAAATCTTTAACTGCACCACCGACATCTTTACCTAAGTTTTTAAGCTTTGATGTACCGAAAAGTAAAATAACCACGATTGCGAAAATGAGTACGTGCCAAATTGATAAACCAGCCATAATTTTATTCCTATCAAACTTTGTATATATCTCAACAGCTTGGCATGACAAATATGTGACACTTATATTGCAATTTTGCGACAGAGGGACAATTAGCTTTAAATATTTGAATAGATGATTTTACTTTTGGTTTGTAATCAATGCCTAATACAGGTGTTTTTTCTAATTTAAGCGTATTTGATTTTTTATTTTATATAAAAGTGCTCTAGTTTTTATTCATCAACTAGAGCACGCAGCTTGATTTAAATTAAGCTGGCTTTGAAGAGTTGCATCGCTTTGCCACGATGACTGATTTTACTTTTCTCTTCTTTGTTGAGTTCAGCACTCGAACAGTTACGTTCAGCTACCCAAAAGAGGGGATCATAACCAAATCCATTTTCTCCGCGAGCAGTTTCTACGATTTCACCTTTCCAAATACCTTGAAAGATTTGTGGTAGAGGATCTTCGGCATGTGTGACCAATGCAAGTACGCAAACAAACATACTTTCAATCACTTCGCCATCTTTGCGGAAAGGTGCGAGGTCAGCTAAAAGTTTTTGGTTGTTGGCAGCATCGTTACCATGTTCACCCGCATAACGAGCAGAATAGATGCCTGGAGCACCACCTAGAATTGGAACACAAAGTCCTGAATCATCCGCAAGTGCAGGTTTACCTGATAGTTTAGAGGCATGACGGGCTTTGATAATGGCATTTTCAACAAAGCTCAAACCGTCTTCGATTGCATCTTCAATATCCAGTTTACCTTGAGGAATAATCTCGACAGGTAGGTTGAGTTGTTGAAAGAGGTGTTCAAATTCGACCACTTTGCCTTTGTTATTGCTTGCAAGCAGAAGGCTGCCTTGTGTGAGCCATGATGGGATAGACATAATAGAAAATCTCAATATATTAAATGACCTGAAGTGTACTAAATATCTTTTTTAACGGGTTAGATGATCAATCCATTTCTCGAAAGTAGGATAAGTATTTTTTGCATCATTGATAATATCTGTAACTGTCCTATACGAAGATCTGGCATGTTTTTGAGCAAAGTTGAGAAATTTGATGTTTTCTTTTACAGGGCGTTTGGGAAATGAGATAACAGCTTCATGTGCTCCATAATTCTGAGCTAGTAGCCATAAATAATCATCAAAATTTTTTGCAACCACACCTATTTCACCTTCTGATCCAAGAAAAACAATAGGTTGTTCTAAAGTGTTTTTTTGGTGATTGACGAGCCAAAATGCAGTATATCCACCTGAACCATCCTGCCCGAAGATGAGAAGTTGATTACTATCAGCTTCGTTATTTCCTGTCCATGATTTAAACCAACCTTGAGTTTCTTCTTCTGATAAAAAATGTTGATAAGGTTCAAAATCAAGATCTTCATCTTCATCTTCATCTTCATCTTCATCTTCATCTTCATCTTCATCTTCATAGAAGTCGATTTGATGAAGTTGAGTGAGCAAATCGGGGAATTGATACATGTCTATATCCAGTGTTTTATTTTCTAAAATTACTTTTTGAAATAAAAAACCGACTCTTACAAGTCGGTTTTTCGATCTTTAAAATTCAGCTTATTGTGCTTGAATCCATTTATCAGCACGATCACGTGCAGTACGGATTTGATCTTGCGTTAAGTTAGCAGCTAAAGCAGTTTTCTTACCTTCTGAAAGTTTAATTACTTTAGTGTCGAGCATGCCATCACGAGTAGAAAGCTCATACCATTGATAAGCACCCATGTAGTTTTTCTTTTGCTCTTCCATCATTGCAAGATTAAAGCTGGCACGATTGTCACCATGACTTGCTGCTTTCTCAAAGTATTTACGTGCTAAAGCTTCATCTTTTTTGACGCCAATACCATCAGCATACATGCGGCCGACATTTAATTGTGCTGCTGAGATACCTTGATCTGCTGCTGCTTTAAACAAAGAAAAAGCTTGTTTCTCATCTTTAGCCACATCCTTACCGTATTGGTAACGAGTCGCTAAATAAAATTGTGCCCCAGCCTGACCAGCTTTTGATGCGCGTTGTAACTCATCAATACCCATTACTGAGTATCGTGCTGCTTGTGCTGCAACCGATTGCGGTTGAGTCACATAGTCAGCATGCGCTTGTATACTGATCAGACCAAATAAAAATGTGCTGATTAATGTCTTTTTCATAGAGCGCTCACTCGATAAATTGCGACTTCACCAAATAGGTTCGGCATATGCTTGCTCAGCATACTACCTTGTTGGTCACCATTAACGGCAAGTCGATTAATAATTTTAATCCGATTCTCAGCACATAAGGCTTCAAAGTCACGGAAAGTACATAAATGAATATTCGGGGTGTTATACCACATATAAGGTAAAGCTTCCGAAACAGGCATTTTCCCTTTTAATGCTAGAAAAGAGCGTGTTTTCCAATACGCAAAGTTTGGGAAGGTAATAATGGCCTGTTTGCCGACACGCACCATATCACGAAGTAATACATCTGGTGCATCTACAGCTTGCAAAGCTTGTGCCATAACCACAGAATCAAAAGATTGGTCGGCAAAGCGGCTTAAACCTAAGTTTAAGTCCTGTTGGATAATATTTAACCCCCGACTGATCGCAATTGCAATCTTTTCTTGATCAATTTCTAGACCATAGGCACGAATATTGTGCTGTTTACTCATATGAGCCAGTAATTCACCATCACCACAACCCAAATCGAGTACGCTCGAATTCGGATTAATCCATTTTTCAGCGAGTCGTTGATCTATACGCATTAGTGAACCTCCTGCGGTGTCGATTGCAACTGTTGTTCTCCACCTAAAAATGCTCGTAGTGTTTTTACATAAAGTGGGATTGGGAACAAGAACGAGTCATGACCTTGTTCAGCATCAATATCTAAGTAGCTGACAGGCTTATGATTATCAATCAATGCATCCACTAACTCTTGTGAACGGCTTGGGCTAAAACGCCAATCCGTGGTAAATGAGATGACCAAAAACTTACATTTAGGTTGACTCATTGCCTTCGTCAAAGAGTGCTCATATTCACGAGATGGATCAAAGTAGTCCAATGCCTTGGTCATAATCAAGTAGGTATTTGCATCGAAATTACGGCTGAATTGTTCGCCTTGGTAACGAAGGTAACTTTCTACTTGGAATTCGACATCAAAGCCGTACATAAATTTGCCTGATTTTAAATCACGACCAAATTTTTGCTTCATCGCCTCTTCGGAGAGATAGGTAATGTGCCCAACCATACGCGCTAAAATTAAGCCACGTTTTGGATAGCTATCATGTTCCAAATAACGACCATGATGGAAATCAGGATCGGAAAGAATCGATTGGCGTGCAACTTCATTGAATGCAATATTTTGTGCTGAAAGCTTTGGTGCACTTGCGATGATGGCACATTTTTTTAAACGATCTGGATAATCCAAAGACCATTGTAATGCTTGCATGCCACCCAATGAACCACCAATAACTGCATACCAAATCTCAATCCCTAGACGATCTGATAGCATTGCTTGAGTTTTTACCCAGTCGCGTACTGTGACAAGCGGAAAGTCTGGGCCATAAGGGCGATTTTCATTCTCTGGATTCGGCGAAGTTGGGCCAGTTGAACCGCTACAACCACCAATGTTGTTTAATGAAACCACAAAGAAATGATTGGTATCGATTGCTTTTCCTGGTCCAATACAACTATCCCACCAACCTGCTTTTTTATCATCTTCATGATGAAAACCTGCGGCATGGTGATGTCCTGATAATGCGTGGCAAATTAAGATCGCATTTGACTTATCTGCATTGAGTGTTCCATAGGTTTCAACCATCAAATCAAAACGGGGGAGAATACGCCCACATTCGAGTTCTAGAGGTTGTTCAAACTGAAACTTTTGTGGTGTGACTAAACCCACTGAATCCGATGGAAAAGACACTGGAATGATTCGCCCTATATTAAATCATTAATAATAAAAGGATACCAATTCAGGTATCCTTTCAAAAGTCATTTTTTCTGATATTACAACTCAGCTTTACTGAGCATTATGTGAAATTTCACAAATTTACACGGCTGCTGCAACCACTTGTTCAGTTGTCAACACGCCTTGCTCGATCAAGCGGTTAGTACATGCGATAATTGCTTCAATTGATGAAGTGACAATGTTGTCGTGAACACCTGCACCAAATGCGCTCTTACCAGCACCTTTCACTTGAAGCTCAATTAAGGCAAGCGCTTTCGCATTTGCACCTGAACTGATGCTACGTTCTTCATAGTTCACAACATCAATTGGGAGTTGTAATGCATTCAACATCGCTGAAATTGGGCCATTACCTTCGCCACGTAAGCGTTGGACCTCACCTTCAATTTCAATGTCTAATTCAATGATTTGTGTGCCATTGATATCTGACAATTGATAATGCTTCATTTGATAATGACGGTTTTTGATATCGACATAAGTATTTTGGAATAAAGTCCAAATTTCAGTTGCGCTGATCTCAGTGCCATTTTCATCAGTATGTTGTTGTACGATCTGACTGAACTCAATTTGTACACGACGAGGCAATGCAACGTTGTAATTTGATTCCAATAAGTAGGCAATACCACCTTTACCAGATTGGCTATTCACACGAATCACCGCATCATAATCACGACCTAAGTCTTTAGGGTCGATTGGTAAATAAGGCATGTCCCAAATTTCTTCATCTTTCTGGAATTCAAAGCCTTTTTTAATCGCATCTTGGTGAGAACCAGAGAATGCAGTAAAGACTAAATCACCTGCATATGGATGACGAGGGTGCACAGGCAAACCAGTACATTCTTCAACAGTTGCAATGATTTCATTGATATTTGAGAAGTCTAATTCTGGCGCAACACCTTGGGTGTACATGTTCAAGGCAATCGCGGCAACGTCAACGTTACCTGTACGTTCACCATTACCAAACACACAACCTTCAACACGGTCAGCACCTGCCATAATTGCCAACTCAGATGCTGCAATACCGCAACCACGGTCATTGTGACAGTGAACTGAGATAATCACCCCATCACGACGTGCTAAATTACGGTGCATCCATTCGATTTGATCGGCATAGACATTTGGTGTTGAAACTTCGACTGTTGCAGGTAAGTTTAAAATGACTTTGTTGCTAGGAGATGCTTCCCAAATTTCAGTTACAGCATCACAGACATCTTTTGCGACTTCTAATTCAGTTGCAGAGAAACATTCAGGGCTGTACTGGAAAATCCAGTCCGTTGCTGGATATTCGGCTGCATACTCTTTTACTTTTGTCGCGGCATTGATTGCAAGTTGTTTTGAACCATTTGCATCGACATTCAACACTTTCTTACGAAAAGTCGGAGAGTTCGAATTATAAATATGGACGATCGCACGTTTCGCACCAACTAAAGCTTCAAATGTACGTGCAATTAAATGATCACGTGCTTGAACCAATACTTCAATGTAAACATCTTCAGGAATCAAATCTTCTTCAATCAACATACGAGTAAAGTCGAAGTCAATTTGCGAAGCAGAAGGGAAACCGATTTCAATATGTTTAAAGCCGATTTTTACCAACATTTTGAACATTTTCAATTTTTGATCCATGTTCATTGGTTCAAAAATCGCTTGGTTACCGTCACGAAGGTCGGTACTCATCCAAATCGGTGCTTTGTTAATTTCGTTGTTTGGCCATTGACGATCTGGTAAATCCACTCGTTGATACATACGGCGGTATTTTTTGCTTGGGTCAGCCAACATCATGAGATAACTCCTTGTTGTAGCATGGTTGCTGAGTCAAATTAAATGCAACGTACTACAAATATATATGGGGTCTATAAGAATCAATTTAAAGAAAATATGGGGATTGAGTGCCTGAAAAAATAGGCAAAAAATTTATACGCGCGCGAGGCGCAGCATCAGGAGAGCAGCGAGATGTTTTGTATTATTAGACGGATGGGTGACACCGTGGGTTGTTTTCATCTTCTACCATTCAAATCAGTGATTGGGTTTTGCAGTTGTATTCATCATCTAGTAAAAACCAGTCTAGGTGAAAACACAAGCGACTGCAAAGGTCTATAAAACATTTTAATTTGAACAAGAGGGAAATGTTTTTCTATTTTTTGCAGTATTTCAAGAATTGTGAGAAAAATTTCCCATGATTTATAAAAAAATGGGAAAAATAAATTATTTCTTAATGCTGAAACTTTATAGTTCTGACCACATACGAATGAGGTTGTGATAGAGATTGGTAAGTTTCATTACTTCTGAATAGTTATCGCCGTGATCTTTGCGGAGCTGGCGGATGCTTTCATCTAAATTAAACAGCATATGACGTTTTTGATCTTCGCGAATAAGGCTCTGTACCCAAAAAAATGAAGCAAAGCGAGTGCCACGCGTGATGCTACTGACTTCGTGCAAACTAGTAGAAGGATAGAGTACGACATCACCTGCAGGAAGTTTTACTTCATGATAACCATAAGTATCCTCAATCACTAAATCGCCGCCGTCATATTCTTCTGGTTCACTCAAGAAAAGTGTGCAAGATAAATCTGTTCGAATTTGTTGACTCGTACCACGAATCAAACGAATGGAGTTATCGACATGAAAACCAAAGGTCTCGTGTTCATCATAGCGATTAAATAGTGGTGGAATAATCTGTCGTGGTAGAGCCGCGGCTTGGAACGTTGGATGTTTCCAAATGGCTTGCATCACGATCTCACTTAAATGATGGGTGAGAGGATCTTGTTCTGAAAGCTGCTGATTTTTTTTAACAGCTGCTGATAGTGTGCCTGCTGTTACTTTTCCACCAACCCAATTTGCTGTTTCCATCACTTTGCGGAATTCTGCAACTTGTTCTTTGCTTAATACATTAGGAATGTGATGAATCACAGAACATATCCTTTTGAATAATAGATAGTGATAAAAATAGCCTCTTTGTAGAGGCTATTTTATATTAACTTAGATGAATTCCATAATAAACTTATGGGATTTAGTCTTAGTATTTAAAGTTAACAGCAAGTACAGCGTTACGACCATCACCTTCATTTGCGTAATGTGCTGCGTGTGCACTCGTGAAATAACGCTTATTTGAGATGTTGTTGATGTTTAACTGTAAGTTTACATTATCATTTACATCATACTTTGCCATCGCATTATAGATCGTAAATGTAGGCAGGATTTTTGTCGATGTTGTTGCTGTGTTTGGGTTTGTATTTGCATATACCTGATCACGATATTGTGCACCAGCACCTAAAGTTAGTTTTGGTAAAACTTGGTATGTGCTCCACAAGCTAGCACTTTGTTTTGCTACGAAAGGCAATGGTTTGCCTTCCTGAGCAATAGCATTGTATGCAGCTTTAGTTAATTCACTATCTAAATAACTATAACCAATAGCTATTTCCCATTTATCTGTAATATGACCTGTTAAACCAAGTTCGAAGCCATCAACTTTACTCTCACCAACATTTGCTGTGGTGTTTGCATCAATTGAAACACGAGTATTTTGCTTCTCAGTACGGAAAATAGCAGCCGTTGCATTTGCACGGTTGTCCCAAAGGCTCCATTTTGTACCGATTTCATAGGTGCGTGCTTTTTCAGGCTCTAAATCTTGAGTTGAAACTGATAGTCCATCGATGTCTGGGTCAATCCCAACAGGGTTAGCAGCAGTTGCATAGCTTGCGTAAATACTGCCATTTTCGGTTGGACGGAACACAACACCTGCTTGATAAGAGAAGTAATCCGTATCGTTTGAATACTCTGTTCCAGCTGTGGTTGTTACACCACGACTCGTTACATCTTTATTGTATTTTAAGTTAGTATCAAACTGATCCCAACGTACGCCGAGGTTGAGTAACCAGTACTTGTTGAACTCAATACTATCTAATGCATAAATAGAAACAGTTTCATTGGTTAAAGTGGTTTGTTTCTTATTTGGGTTGAGTGTGCCTAACCACGGATCATTTGCGCTGGGGTTGTTTAGATCTGTACACCAACCATCATTGTTTGCACAGTTGGCGTTGAATCCAGCAGTCGTTGAACCTGGGTAACCTGGATAAGTCATATCGTAGTTACCGCGATTGGTTTTTTCACGATTGTACTCTGCACCAACATTAAAGCTATGTGCAATTGCACCCGTGTTTAACTTACCCGCTAAAGACAACTGATCGGTAAATGCTTCTGTGTCACGAATTGACTGAGTGGCACGACGATAAACTTTACCATTATAGATGTTACCTTTTGAGTCATCTGGATTTGTAAAGATATAATCTGCTTTTGAACGGCTATATGTTGTTGTATTCGTTACAGTTAGATCATCATTAAAATCATGTTCTAATTTTAAAGTACCGATGTGATTTTCACGTTTATCAAAGTCGCGATCTTTCCAACCGTAATATGTACCTTGTTTAACATTAACTGGACGACCATCAGCTTTATCCGTTCCAGCAGGTGGATTATTTGGGTTATTAAATGGAACGCCAGAATCTGGTTCATCATTGCTTTTCAAGAAGTAGTAGCTCAGCGTTGCACGATTTTCACTACCTAAACCAAATGCAATACTTGGTGCTAATCCAACACGTGCATATTCAGCACCGTTATGTTGGCCCGGTTTTTCATTCTCATGGCCCATCGCAATGACACGACCTGCGATACCATTGCCAAAGTCTTTATTTGCATCTAGTACGATGTGTTTGTAGTTATCAGTACCGCCAGCAACAGTACCTTGGTACTCATCACCTTCGTGAGCAACTTTAGGGATCAAGTTAATGCTACCACCTACACCGCTACCACCAGTAAGTGCAGAGCTTGAACCTTTAGTGATTTCTACTTGGTCGATTGCGAACATGTCACGATTTTGAGTCGTTGAGTTACGCACACCATCTACATAGATTGCGCTTTGCCCATTGTAACCACGAATATATGGGATATCTGTATAAGGTGTACCGCCTTCACCTGCGCCTAAAGTAATACCAGGCTCATTACGTAATGCTTCTAATAATGTATTTGAGTTGGTTTCTTTTAAAAGTTTTTGAGAAAGAATCGAAACAGTCTTTGGCGTATCTTTTAACGGAGCCACATATTTTGCATTTGCAGATTTGTCGACTTTTAATTCATCAACAGTTGCTTCTGCATGGATCGTTGGAAGCTGAACCACTTGGCTTTGATCTTGAGCAATCGCTGTTGTTGCGATCATTGATAGGGATGATGCAATTGCAGAAGAAACAAATTTCTTACGTGTTCTGATAAAAGAAGACATATCGTATCCATGTAAACCTTAAAATTCATGCAAATAATAATTATTCTTATTTTTATATGCAATTCTTTGGGATTGGTTTTAACGATCTTAAGATCATATAACTTTGGAAAAAGAAATAGAATAGTGTAATAAAGTGTAAGTTCTTGTGGATTTTGATTGTTTAAAATACGAGCGTTTTTTATGGTGGAGTAATTAACCTCGGGTACATGCAATTTTCACCTATTTAGAATAATCACTGAAAATAATTAAAAGAGGCGAGTTGGTAGAGATGCTCGGATTCACTTTTGCTGCTAGAATGCCTGACTAATTTTGTATATCAGCAAAGTTGTCATATAATGTGGCACTTTTAAAATTGTTACTACTAACTATATATCGAGGAAGCCATGCAAGTAACGACTGAAGCGGTTTCGGGCGTTGCCCGTCGTTTAAATGTTTCTGTACCGACGAGCCGTGTTAACGAGCAATTTGAAGCTCGCTTAAAACGCACTGCTAAAACTGTGAAGATCAACGGCTTCCGTCCAGGTAAAGTGCCTTTAAATGTTGTTCGCCGTGAATATGGTGCGAGCATTTATCAAGAAGTTGTGAATGACATCATTCGTGACACAGTATTCGAAGCGATTCAACAAGAAAAAATCAATGCGGTCGGTATGCCGAACATTGAGAAAGTTGAAAACAAAGATGATGCTTTAGTTTTTGAAGCGACTGTTGAAGTTTATCCTGAAGTAGAAGTGAAAGCTTTTGCTGATTTAGAAGTTGAGCGTAAATCATCAGAAATCAACGATGCAGATGTTGATGTAATGATTGAAAACTTGCAAAAACAACGTGCTTCTTGGACTGAAACCAAAGGCATGGCGAAAAAAGACATGCAAGTGACTTTCGATTTTGAAGGTACTGTTGATGGTGAGAAGTTTGAAGGCGGTACTGCTGAAGACTTTAAACTAGTTCTTGGTTCTGGTCGTATGATTCCAGGCTTTGAAGACGGTATCATCGGTATGAAGAAAGGCGAAGAGAAAGTGATTGATGTTACTTTCCCTGAAGACTACCAAGCTGAAAACTTAGCGGGTAAAGCAGCTCAATTCAAAATCACTGTGAAGCTTGTTGAAAAACAAAAACTTCCTGAGATTGATGCTGAATTCTTGAAAATCTTTGGTTTAACTGAAGAAGAAGGCTTAGATAAGTTAAAAGCTGACGTTCGTAAAAATATGGAACGTGAAGTTCGTAACGGTCTTCGTAACCAAGTTAAACAAGCTGCATTTGATGCACTTGTTGCTGCAAATGAAATCGAAGTTCCAGCTTCTATGGTTGCTCAAGAAATTGACCGTCAACGTCAACAAATGATCCAACAGTTCACTCAACAGTTTGGTGCTCAAGGCGCTGGTGCGTTTGATAGCAGCATGCTTCCTGATGAGTTGTTCAAAGAACAAGCTGAAAAATCAGTTAAGCTTGGTGTATTGGTTAGCAAAGTATTGGCTGATGCTAAACTTGAAGTTGACCAATCACGTGTTGATGCTTACATCGATGACATGGCTTCTTCTTATGAAGATCCAACAGAAGTTGTTGAATACTTCAAAAATGACAAGCAACAACGTGCTCAAATCGAAGCAGTTGTTTTAGAAGACCAAGTTGTAGATCACATTTTAGCTGCGGCTAAAGTAAGTGATGTCGCTGTAAGCTATGAAGACTTATTGAAAGAGCAACAAGCACGTCGTGGCTAAGCTTTCAAAAGTTTAAAAGAAAGGCGCTTATTGCGCCTTTTTTTATCCGTGTTATGAAAGTGTTAATTTCTAATGAAATTGCCAGCTTTTAGTCTAAATAATCGAATATTTCAGATTGAACCTTTTGCAATTTCGTCGATTATCCCTCATATTGTTGGCATAGACCGAGTCACAATAATTTAGGAATAAGTAAACGTATGTATGTTCCAACAATTGAAAATGCTTTAGTTCCTGTTGTCGTTGAACAGTCATCTCGTGGTGAGCGTTCATTTGACATTTATTCACGTTTGTTACGTGAGCGCGTTATTTTCTTAACGGGTGAAGTAGAAGATAACATGGCAAACCTCATCGTTGCTCAGATGTTATTTTTAGAAGCTGAAAATCCAGAAAAAGACATTCATCTTTATATTAACTCACCGGGCGGTTCGGTGACTGCGGGTATGGCGATTTACGATACCATGCAGTTTATTAAACCTGATGTCGTGACTTATTGTATGGGACAGGCTGCTTCTATGGGCGCTTTCCTATTAAATGCTGGTGCAAAAGGTAAACGTTACTGTCTTGAAAATGCACGTGTCATGATTCACCAACCTTTAGGCGGCTTCCGTGGTCAAGCTTCTGATATTGAAATTCATGCTCGTGAAATTTTATTTATCAAAGAGCGTTTAAATCGCTTAATGGCTGAACATAGTGGTCAAGACTATGAAACGGTTGCTCGTGATACAGATCGTGACAACTTCATGACTGCGCAAGCAGCAAAAGAATATGGTTTGGTTGATCAAGTGCTTAGTAAGCGTCCTTGATTTTTAAAAACTAAGTTTAAGATTTAAGTGGTGGAGTAAATATGTCCGAACATCCTCAAGGACAAAAACATTGTTCATTTTGTGGTAAGACGCAATCTGAAGTTGGAAAATTGATTGCAGGTGAGGACGCATATATTTGTAATGAGTGTGTGGATGTCTGCTTGGATTTAGTGCAAACAAGTCAACAAGTGGAAGCAGGTGATTGGGCGACAAAACCATTGCCTAAACCACACGAAATTCGTGCAGCGTTAGATCAATACGTCATCGGACAAGATGTTGCTAAAAAAACATTGTCAGTTGCTGTTTATAACCACTACAAACGTTTGAAGGTTGGTCAATCTCAGCATGGAAACCCTGAAATTGAGATTGCCAAGAGTAATATCTTACTGATTGGACCAACAGGTTCAGGGAAGACATTACTTGCACAAACGCTTGCTCGTTTACTCGATGTGCCTTTTGCAATGGCAGATGCAACAACACTCACTGAAGCAGGTTATGTCGGTGAAGATGTTGAAAACATCGTGCAAAAGCTACTGCAAAAAGCGGATTATGATGTAGAAAAAGCACAGAAAGGCATTATTTATATTGATGAGATTGATAAGATTACTCGTAAATCTGAAAATCCATCGATTACTCGTGATGTGTCTGGCGAAGGTGTACAACAAGCATTATTGAAAATGATTGAAGGTACGGTTGCTTCTATCCCACCACAAGGTGGCCGTAAGCATCCACAGCAAGAATTTATCCAAATTGATACTGCGAATATCCTATTTATTTGTGGTGGTGCTTTCTCTGGTTTGGAAAAAATCGTACAGCAACGTCAAGAAAAAGGCGGAATCGGTTTTACTGCTGATGTGAAGAATAAAGATGACAGCAAAAAAGTCTCTGAATTATTCCGTCAAGTTGAAGCGACTGATTTGGTTAAATTCGGTTTAATTCCTGAATTTATTGGTCGTTTACCGGTGATTGCAACCTTAGAAGAGTTAGATGAAGAAGCTTTGATGCAGATTCTAACTGAGCCTAAAAATGCATTAACTCGTCAATATCAATACTTATTCAGCATGGAAGATGTTGACTTGGTATTTGATGATTCCGCATTGCGAGCAGTGGCGAAGAAAGCGCTTGAGCGTAATACAGGTGCGCGTGGCTTGCGTTCAATTCTGGAAAATGTATTGCTTGAAACCATGTA
This sequence comes from Acinetobacter sp. NBRC 100985, assembly GCF_000241225.1. Classification (NCBI taxonomy): domain Bacteria; kingdom Pseudomonadati; phylum Pseudomonadota; class Gammaproteobacteria; order Moraxellales; family Moraxellaceae; genus Acinetobacter; species Acinetobacter sp. NBRC 100985. The sequence continues at coordinate 32,687 of NZ_BAEB01000007.1, forward strand.
TGATTTACCTAGTCGTACAGATGTAGGTACTGTCATTGTGGATGAAGCTGTGATTAATGGTACAGCAAAACCTACTTTTAAAGCTGAACGTTTACCACAAACAGGTACGCCGGAATTGGTTGAAAAAACGGATCTGAAAGTGGTTGACTCTAAGTCTGCTTAATTCACATTCATCTAAAAAAGCATGAAAGGCTTGGCTTTTCATGCTTTTTTTATTTGCAATTAGGCGTTGAGGTGTTAATCTTAAAATTGAAAAAATCCGCATAGTTTTGCGCTGTTAAAAATAAATTCAAAAAACGCCTTGAGGGATGTCATGCGTTATTTAATATTGTCATTATGTTGTGCAGGGGTGTTGGCTGGCTGCCAAAGTCATAAGGCAGTGGAAAATGATCCAACTGTATTGACTGCGACACTTCCATCTATAGATACAGAAAAAGAGCCGGGTTTATTTGATCAATATCATGTCGGTGGTTTCTCTGTCGGTGGCTGGGTCAATCAAAAATTAGGTCAATACTTCGAACCTATCAAACCGCAAAATGAACAAGCTGCAGTCGTCTATTTATACCGACCAGATACGCGTTGGAATCGTCAGGAAATTGCAGCCGCGAATTTATTTATCAATGGGCATCGTATCCCTAGCTTGCTGCATAATCACTATTATTGGTTAGAACTACCAGCAGGTACATATCGTTTAAGCGTGAGTCGTCCTTTGGCTGGCTTACATTTCCAAAAGCCGAAATATGTCGATTTTACTGTGGATGCGGCACAAACTTATTTTATTAAATACGATGAAGAAAATAAGATTTCAAGAAGTGAGCATACTGGCCCATTTATGATTATGCCAGATAAAGTCGCACGCCAAGAGATTGCATTTACTCGATTAAAATCATCTAGCTATAACTTTGTTGCGCAGGATGCTTCTGGGAAAATTCGTAGCAAGCCGCAAGAGTTAAAGCCTGCGAAGTACGACGAAAAATCAGAAGTACATTTGGTCAAACCATTTAAGTTATGGAACCCTTTAACTTGGTAAAACCAACATCAAGAATAATTATCAGTTGATTTGAATGAGTGGTTTGATGATTGTTAAAAACTGCTCTTTCAGCTCAGCACTTTGCTCGGGATCATTTAACGTCTGTTCGCTTAAGCTATTCATATATTGAAAGACATCAGTGCTGATTTTCAGATTTTTCTTATTAATTGATTTGCCCTCTGGTGTCCTTAAAAATTTAAGATAGGCTTGAATCTCTTCTTCTGTCAAAGTCTCTGCATAGATTTTTTCAATATTTTGTAGAGTTTCAGGACGAGCAAAGACTTTAGAGCTAGTTTGTTTCAGTAGTTGGCTCAATTCTAAAACAGCTAAATGTTCTTGTGTGGTGGTTAATTCATTCTTACCCAAAATATTTAATAAAATGTTCTCGGCTTGTTTGTCTAATGCTGGCTGCATTTCCTCTAATGAGGCATTTAAAACATTTTCAAGATCACTAAGTGTGATCAGTTCTTTAACTGATTTCAATTGAGCAGGGCTAGCAAAAGTATTCTGCATGTTGATTATTAGACAAAACCCAATCATAAAGATGGGTAAACGCTTACGCATATCTCTATCCCTATACTCATATTATCTTTTTGTAATGTAACAGATACTTTAGACAAAAAAATAGCCGAATCAATGGATTCGGCTATTTTTCTGATAAAGGCGTTATTGCGCAGCATCAGCGACTGGGATTTTACCAATCTTCGCTTGCCAGATTTTTGGTGCAGTCGCATGGATTGATGTGCCATTTACGTCCACAGCAACAGAAACAGGCATATCTTCAACCACAAATTTGTAGATTGCTTCCATACCTAAATCAGCAAATGCTACAACTTCAGCTTCACGTACCGCTTTTGATACGAGGTAAGCTGCACCACCAACGGCCATAAGGTAAGTTGCTTGGTTGTCTTTGATCGCTTCAATTGCAGCAGGACCACGATCTGCTTTACCAATCATACCGAATAAACCAGTCGCTTCTAGAACTTGTCGAGTGAATTTATCCATACGGGTTGCTGTTGTTGGGCCAGCAGGACCAACGACTTCATCGCCGACTGGATCGACTGGACCCACGTAGTAAATAAATTTACCTTTTAAGTCGACTGGAAGCTCTTCACCGTTATTTAACATGTCGACCATGCGCTTATGCGCAGCATCACGACCTGTATAAATCGTACCATTGAGAAGTAATGTATCGCCTGGCTTCCAAGCATTCATTTCTTCTTGGGTGATCGTGTCGAGATTCACACGCTTAGATTGAGAAGAATCCCAAGTTACTGCAGGGTAGTCTTCAAGTTTAGGTGCTTGAATGTGTGCAACACCTGTACCATCTAATTGGAAATGAGCATGACGAGTCGCTGCACAGTTCGGGATCATACCAACTGGTTTACCAGCAGCGTGACATGGGTAATCTTTGATTTTGATATCAAGAACAGTGGTTAAACCGCCAAGACCTTGTGCACCAATACCCAACGCATTCACTTTTTCGAAGATCTCAATACGGAGTTCTTCCATTTTGTTTTGTGGGCCACGACGAAGTAATTCGTCCATGTTGATTTCTTCCATCAATGCTTCTTTTGCAAGCATCATGGCTTTTTCAGCAGTACCACCAATCCCGATACCGAGCATACCTGGTGGACACCAGCCTGCACCCATTGTTGGAACAGTTTTAAGTACCCAATCTACGATTGAGTCTGATGGGTTCAACATTGCAAGTTTAGATTTATTTTCTGAGCCGCCACCTTTAGCAGCCACGGTAATATCAACTTTATTACCTGGTACGAGTTTGTAGTGGATGACAGCAGGGGTATTGTCTTTGGTATTTTTACGACCAAAAGCTGGATCAGCAAGAACAGAAGCACGCAATACGTTTGAGTTTTCTAAGTAACCTTGGCGTACGCCTTCGTTTACTGCATCGTCTAAGCTCATGGTTAAATCAAATTTAACGTCTAAGCCAACTTCAAGGAAAACGTTGACAATACCTGTATCTTGACAGATTGGTCGATGGCCTTCAGCGCACATACGTGAGTTGATGAGGATTTGTGCAATTGCATCTTTTGCAGCTTTGTTTTCTTCACGATCATAAGCACGGCTCATCGCTTGGATGAAGTCTTGTGGGTGATAGTAAGAAATAAACTGGAGGGCATCCTTGATTGATGTAATCAAGTCATCTTGTTTGATGATCGTTGTCATATCAAAATTCTCTTGAGCGGGCTAATAGCTGGCGGGCTAAATTATATGACAAAAAGCATTCATTGTGGGAGTTTTACCGAGTATTTGGCAAAAGGTCTAAGAGGAATGATCAAATGGCTTTTATGAGAATTTACTCAAATGATTGAAGGGGAAAATCATTTCTTTCTCATTTGCGATGGCGAATAGCCAAAATGCTTTTTAAAACGATGACTAAAATGACTACTCGAACTAAATCCATACTGAGTCGAGATATTCGTCAGATTTTCATGGGTCAATTCTAATGCTCGATGTGCCAATTCTAGTCGACGTTGCATGACATATTGATGAGGTGGCATTTTCATTGACTGTTTAAACATATGTGCAAAATGATATTCACTCAATGCTGTTTGTTGAGCGAGATCAGATAAAGTCAAGCTTAGGTGTAAGTGTCGATCAACCCATTCTAATAATTGCTTTAATACATAGGGTGATAATCCACCTTTAACTTCAGGTGTCGTCCATTGTGTATGGCTATAATTTTTAATTAAGTGATTGAGTAATAGCGTTGTTGCGGTACTCATTTGCAAATGATTTTCACGATTTTGCCAAGCACCATTGAGTAAAAAATGTCGATAAAGCGTAGAAATTTGCGGGTCAGCCACAAAAATCTGTGGATTTAGGGCGATTTGGCTGGGTTCTCTATCCCAAACTTGCTCGGCAATCCGTCTTAGGTGTTGTTCTGTATAGTAAAGATGCACAAAAGTAAGCGGATCTCTGAGATCCCATGTCGACTCGAAATCTTGCGGCATCAGACACATACGATCTGGCCCACCGCCATTGTGCCAACCATGTTCAGTCTTTTGATAGCTCTGATAGCCGCCCTGAATATACATGCTTAAGGTGTGATGATTACTGCAAACACTGACACGATCTTGGTTATTTTGCCACATCGCGAGTTGCATACCTGAACCCAGTTCTACTGAGTCGAGCAATTGGGCCTTATATTGTTGTAATTGATCTAGAATCTGATATTTCATCTTCTACACACTGCGCAAGTATCGTGATTAGTGTAGGACTTTCTATTGATATTGTCACCAAAACGAAAGCGGATAAAGAAAATCGCAATTTGATGATAATCACCACAAGATCATGCAAGCATAAAAAGAGAGAAGTTAGACAAAATAGTGATCTCTATGATTGAGTTTGGTTTTAGAAATGAATGCGTTGTTATATGCCTTGGTTGTGGTGATCTGGGGAACGACATGGATTGCAATTACGGTACAGCAACAAAGTGGTATAGCAGCAAATGTTGCTGTGTTCTGGCGTTTTTTTATATCCGCATTAGTGTTATTTGTTTTTATTTGCTTAACTCGGAAATTACAGAAATTGACGGCTAAAGACCATCTGTTTTGTATGTTGCAAGCGAGTTGCATTTTTGGTTTTAACTTTGTTTGTTTTTATTATGCGGTGCAATATATCAGTAGCGGTTTAGAAGCTGTTATTTTTTCAATGGCTGTTATTTTTAATACCATTAATGCAAAACTCTTTTTCTCTCAGCAAATTTCTACGCGATTTTATCCTGCGGCGTTGTTGGGATTATTTGGAATTGTGGCTTTGTTTTGGCATGACGTGGTTGGGACGACCTTGAATAGTCATACGCTGATGGGTATCGGACTTTGTATGGTCGGAACTTACGGATTTTCATTAGGAAATATGATCAGCACACGTCACCAAAAACATGGACTAGATATTTTCACAACCAATGCTTTTGCTATGTTTTATGGTTCTATGTTAATGGCATTGATTTCGTTGTTAAAGCAGGATGATTTTTTCCCAAGTATGCCTGTGAGTTCAGTGAGTGCATTATTGTATTTAGCAATTTTTGGTTCAGTGATTGGCTTTACTGCTTATTTTTATTTGGTAGGACGAATTGGGGCAGGCAAGGCTGCGTATAGTACTTTACTATTTCCACTCGTGGCATTGCTCATTTCTACAGTTTGGGAAGGTTATCAATGGCAGATGAATGCCGTGATTGGAGTAATTCTGATTTTATGCGGTAACGCAATTTTCTTTGTAAAAGGACCGCAGTTGAAGTTATTCAGAATGTCAAAGGAAGTATGAGAAATACGATGATGTAAAAAGACCATCTATTTAAATATATCAAATAGATGGTCTTTGGCTGTCAGAACAATATGTTAGTCTTGTTGTTTTGCCTGAATCGCAGTTAATGCGATGGTAAATACAATATCATCAACCAATGCACCACGAGACAAATCATTCACAGGCTTGTTTAGACCTTGCAGCATTGGGCCGACACTCACGACATTGGCAGCACGTTGCACCGCCTTATAGGTCGTATTGCCTGTATTGAGATCAGGGAAGATAAAGACGTTGGCACGACCAGCAACTTTTGAATCTGGCGCTTTTTGACGACCTACACTCTCAACTGAAGCCGCATCATATTGCAAAGGACCATCGATCAATAAATCTGGTCGACGTTGTTGTGCAATTTTGGTTGCTTCGGCAACTTTTTCAACATCTGCACCTGTCCCTGATGTGCCTGTTGAGTAGCTGATCATAGCAATACGTGGGTCTAAACCAAATGCTTTTGCCGAGTCTGCTGATTGAATCGCAATTTCAGCAAGTTGTTCTGCATTTGGGTCAGGGTTAATTGCACAGTCACCATACACATAAACTTCATCTGGCAGCAGCATGAAGAAAATAGACGAGACAAGTGAATAGTTCGGCGCAGTTTTAATAAGCTGGAATGCTGGGCGAACAGTATTTGCTGTTGTGTGAATCGCACCTGATACCAAACCATCCACTTGATCAAGTGCAAGCATCATCGTACCAAGTACCACTGTATCTTGCAGTTGTGCTTTGGCTTGTAAGGCATCAAGTTTGCCTTTACGTAACTCCACCATTGGTTCGATATATTGATCACGGATACTGTCTGGATCAATGATTTCTAAATCATCTGGTAGTTGAATGCCACGCGCTTTTGCAACTTCTGCTACAGATTCTGGTTTAGCAAGCAAAATACATTGTGCAATACCACGCGTTTGACAAATCACCGCGGCTTGAACGGTACGAGGTTCATCACCTTCAGGTAAAACAATACGTTTTTTCGCTGAAATTGACTTTTGAACAAGTTCATAACGGAAAGCAGAAGGCGACAAACGTGGATGTAAATTATTTTGCGTGTGCTGATCAAGCCATTGATTATCAATATGGCTTGATACAAAACGGGTCACTTGTTCTGCACGCTCAGTATCATCAACTGGAATTTCATTACCAAAGTGATGTAAGCGTTGTGCTGTTTCTAAGGTGTCTAAAGACGTATGCAAAATCGGTAGACCTTGCTTAATAGCACTTTGACAGAATTCTAAGACATTGTCTGCTGGCGCAGCTTGTTCCGTTAAAATTAGGCCTGCGAGCGGAATACCATTACTACTTGCAAGGCTTGCTGCAAGTAGCGTATCGGTACGCTGAGACGCACTAATAATCAGCTCACCTGCAACAAATTTATGTAGTTCAGATTCAATATCCGATGCAACCAAACTGGTATGTAAAATACGACGTTGTTTGGCTTCACCTTCATGTAACCATGTCCCGTTGACCAGTGGGGCAATATCCAAGCTTCTTGGGACGCTTAAAATATTGCTAAATGGAACGAGTCCAATAATTGGAAGCTCATTGGTGCCCATGAAGCGATTGTAGCGTTGTAACTCAACTGAAAACTCAGCGATTTGTTTTTCTAAACGTAAACTTGGATCAAGGGTGACTGGGATTTCAGCAGTACCATCAGGAAGCCCTTTGGTTCGCATGAACAGTACGCCTGTAGTACGAGCAGACGCAGCACCACCAAATTGACGGAGGTGTGCATCAACTTTTTCGGCTGTTTTGCGTGGATCAACTAGATCTGCGGTACTGACAAGCACAACTTGCGCATCAAGTGCTTGAGCCAGCGCCGCATTGATTTCGCTTGCAAAATGATCTTGTCCATTTGGAACTAGACCTTCCACAATAATCACATCATGATGTGCGGAAATTCTACGATGAAGGGCAACAGCTTCTTCAAGTAATTCGTCTGTTTCACCTAATGAAATTAATTGCGTTAGTTTTTCATAGGTAATTGGTTCAACAGATTGATGTTGGAATAAATGGCTATATAGCGTTGTTGTGCGATCAACCGTTGTATCCGCAATTTGAGAAAATGGTTTTAGAAACCCCGCATTAATACCTTTACAGTCCAATGCATAAATCATACCTAAGCAAGCTGATGTTAAACCAACACCTTCGCCTGTAGGAATTAATAAAATAGTGTTCATAATGACCTTAATTTTTATCTAAATTTTTTGAACTAAGCTAAAACAGTTTGCTCAACCACTTGACGTGTTTCTTTGGCAATACGACCTTCTTCGTCCGTAGGCACCACCCAAATCTGAGGGCCTTGACCTGCATCAATACGGCCTTCAGTACCGCGAGGGAGCGCATCGTTTTTCTCTTTACTGAATTGCAAGCCAAAGTGAGATAAGTAACCTAAAGTTTTTTCACGGACATACGCTGAGTTTTCACCAATTCCACCAGTAAATACCAAGCCATCTAAACGAGGTAAACCACAGCTAAGCGCTGAGAGTGATTTTGCTAAACGATAGCAGAATACTTCGATTGCAAGTGTCGCTCCTTCATGTCCATCGTTTGAAGCATCAACTAAAGTACGCATATCGTTTGATAACCCAGAAAGACCAAGCAAGCCACTTTCTTTATTGAGCATATTGTCAATTTTTTGAATATCCCAGCCCAAGTTGCTTGCCAAGAACAGATGTAAACTTGGATCTACATCACCGCTACGTGTGCCCATAACCACACCTTCAAGTGGTGTCATTCCCATTGATGTATCAATACTTTGACCATTCCAAACCGCACAAGTCGAACTCCCGTTACCTAAATGTGCGCTTAACCAACCGCCTTGATTTTTTGCTCCTGCAAGCTCACTTGCACGCTCTGTTACATAAGCGTGGCTTGTGCCGTGGAAGCCATAGCGACGAACGTGGTGCTCTGTATATAAATTTTGTGGTAATGCATAACGATATGCATGTTCAGGCATAGTTTGATGGAATGCAGTATCAAATACAGCAACTTGTGGTAATTCAGGGAACAAACGCATGGTTGCTTCGATACCCACTAAATGTGCAGGATTATGCAATGGAGCTAAAGGTGTTGCAGCTTCGATACGTTTCACGATTTCAGGCGTTAAAAGCTCTGCTTTGGTGAGGTTGCCACCATGAACTACACGATGACCAATTGCTTGCGGATTATAATTTGCTAGGCGTGCTAAAAGTGTTTCAAGTGCTTTTGCATGGTCTGCATGTGGAATCGAAAGCTCTAAGGGTTCACCGCCAACGGTCACACCTTTGATTCGTGCATCAGCAGAGCCTAAGTTTTCTGCCAAGCCATAAATACGATCTTCGCGACGCTCAGAAATTAGCGCGTATTTGATTGAAGATGAACCACAGTTAATTACAAGTACAGATTTAGCCACGTTTTGAACACCTAACAGATTTTAAATTTGATGACGAACACTTTGATCTTGCCGCAACGCAAAAGGCAGTGGAATCAAGCGCAATGTTTTAACATGGGTTGTTGTATTGGTGAAAATAGACTTTAGCCTATACAACTGATTTATAATTGAATCTCATTAATTATAGGTTGCAAATCATAATTTCTTTTGAGTGATGTGTTTATTTTGCACGTATTTTTTGTATGAAATTATGTAAAAACACGATAAAGATCAAGTTGATGAGCTTTATCGTGTGGAATATTTAAAACAACAAAAATAAATTATTGGCGAATTTGACCATCACCAAAAACAATCCATTTTTGTGAGGTTAAACCTTCTAAACCAACAGGTCCGCGTGCATGAATTTTATCGGTTGAAATTCCAATTTCAGCACCTAAACCATACTCAAAGCCATCAGCGAAGCGGGTTGAGGCATTGATCATGACTGAGCTTGAGTCAACACGTGCGAGGAACTCGCGTGCTAGACTAAAGTTTTCAGTTACGATGGCATCTGTGTGATGAGAACCATATTTGTTGATATGCTCAATAGCTTCATCCATGCCGCTGACGACTTTGATCGCCAAGATCGGGCCTAGATATTCGGTATACCAATCTTCTTCAGTCGCCGTTTTAACTGAATCACCTAAAATCCGTTGTGTTTCCGCACAACCGCGAAGCTCAACTTGTTTTTCAGCATAAAGTTCAGCAATACTCGGTAAGAAATCATCTGCAATTGCTTCATCGACTAACAATGTTTCCATCGCATTACACACACCATAACGATGTGTTTTAGCATTTAGTGCGATAGGCAATGCTTTTTGAAGATCCGCTTGTGCTTCGACAAAAACGTGGCAATTTCCGTCTAAGTGTTTAATCACTGGAATACGCGCTTCATTGGTAATACGTTCAATCAAGCTTTTGCCACCACGAGGTACGATCACATCAACATATTCAGTCATGGTAATCAAATGACCAACAGCAGCACGATCAGGTGTATCGATTACTTGCACGGCATACTCAGGTAATCCTGCAACTTGTAAACCGTGTTGAATCGCTGTTGCAATGGCTTTATTTGATTCAAGTGCTTCTGAACCACCGCGTAAAATGATGGCATTACCTGACTTTAAAGCAAGTGACGCTGCTTCTAATGTCACGTTTGGTCTTGATTCATAAATCATACCAATGACACCTAAAGGCACACGCATTTTACCAAGTTGAATACCTGATGGACGGTAAGCAAGATCCGTGATTTCACCAATTGGATCAACCAAGGCGATCACATCTTTAAGACCTTGTAACATGCCTTTAAAGCGAGCAGGGGTCAACTCTAAACGATCGAGTAAAGCGTTGTCTAATTGGCGTTGGCGACCATTTTCCATATCGATTTGATTGGCTGCTAAAATTTGTGCTTGATTATTTTCCAAAGCAGTATAAATTGCAGACAATGCATGATTTTTCAAATGAGTCGATGCGCTAGTCAAAACACGAGACGCTTTACGCGCTTGGATACCGACCTGCTGCATATAATTTTGAATAGATTCTTGCATAGCATTTTGATGATTGCATGTATTTATAAAGATAGTAACAGTCAAATGCGGAACAATGAATAGTTTGAACCGACAATTCAAAAAATTATAAATTGTTAAATTGCTCAAACCTTTTGATTTAAATGCGATGGAGATATTGAATAAATCGCTGAGACTACATATTTTGCAAAAGATTATTACTTTAAACAAGATAAGTGGTTAAGGAAATGATTGCGTATAAAACGTGCATTTGTATAGAATGAAAATGTATAGGATAAATGTAATACAAATTTTATAAATTTGTTAACTAGCAAGTAGAAATCGCTAAAAAATGAGACTCTTGCTGCAAAAAAATAATCAAGGATGGAGGAAGGATATGAATTCCATTATCCAAATGGACTCGGATTTAAATCATACCTTCACGGGTTTTGGTTTTTTCGACATATACAATAAAAACAGTTTTAAACAACCAGCACATACGACATGGATAGATGGTTGGAAAATTGAATATATGGCAATTGCAGATCCTAAAACGATCTACAACACGCCAATTGTAATTGTCGGGGGCGCATTTCAAAATTTTAACTCTTATAAGTATTGTGTTGAGCAACTCTTTGAGAGTGGACCCGTGATTTTAATTGACTTACCTTCAATGGGAGCTAATCAACAAATTCGTAATGTTGATACAGGTGAGTCAGCTGGAATTCTAGAACTACCAGATTTATCTAAAATGTTAGGTCAGTGGCTTGATATCGTTGGAATTGAAAAAGTTTCAGTGATGGGGATGTCATTAGGCTCAGTGGTCGCATCTTCTTTTGCTCATCAACGTCCAGAACTGATTGATCGTATGGTGTTAATGGGGGTTATGCAGAAGACACGCAAGAGCTGGCGTATGCTACTTGAAGAATCTCTACATTTAATGCGTGAAGATCGCATGGAAGAGTTTGGTCAAGCTGTAATTTTGTATCTCGTAAATCATGCGAAGCTAGACAAAACGCGAATGTCACCAACAGCAAAACGTTTGTTCTTCAGACAAATGGCTGAGTTTACTGCGACAGAGCGAGAGCGTTATGAGATTAATTGCAATCGTTTACTGCGTTTAAGTGATGTGCCAGTGCCACAATGTAAAACATTGGTCGCGGCTGGTCAGTACGATAGTTTTACTTTGCCGCATGAAAATGCTGATTTCGCTTTGCAATGTCAAGATATGCAGTTTGCTTTAATTGCCAATGCAGATCATGTACCGCAACTGCAACGCCGTAAAGAAACCATGAATTTATTCACCTCATTCTTAAAAGGAGAATCCATCGATAACCTTGATGGCATTATTCCTATGACGCGTGAAGAAATGAAGAACATCGAGCGTCGTGGTGAAGAGCGTATCCCTGTTTTGCAGCCTGAAACGAAATTATCTCATCGCCATTCAGACATTGAAGCTGGTGTAAAAATTGTAGATATCACTTTCTTTGGGGTGTTTTTAAAACTTGATAATCTTGAACAACTTAACTTTGTTCGTCAGCAGCCGCGTGATTTAGCATTGCATTTGGTTGATGAAGAAGGTGAGTTTAAAATTGAGTGCTTAACCTTTGATGCTACTGAGCAAGGGCTTCGTATTCTCTTCAAACACGGTAGTTTTGATGTGGCAGACCGTTTGACTCGTTTTATTGCACGTCAAAAACCTGCTGAATAATCGTGATAAATAAAAAAGGTGGGATAACCCACCTTTTTTAATGTCTATTTATTATTGCTCGCTTTTATAGTCCAGACGAGATCACCTAAATGCTGCTGATTGTTTTCTAGGATCTGCTGCTCGAAAAACTGTTTTGGTTGTTGGATCACAACCTGTTTAAAACCTGCTTCGTAAAAGAAACTTTCAACTTCGGCAGGTGTTTTAAAGTGAAAACTAAACGCGCTACGAGACATCCATTTAAGTAGACGACTGCTGTTCCAAATAATGGTAGCGAGTTTATTTTGCGTTGGTTCTGGATAGAGATCAGTTAAATAATGTAGTTCTTTAAAGTCTTGACCATAAGTGACGATAGATTTAATCAATTGCTGTAATAAAGGCTTTTCAAAATAATTGATGAGACCTTCACTGATAATCACAAGTGGACGTTTTGGATCAAATACTTCAAATGCCGAAGCGAATGTTTCTGTGAATAAATCAACGGAAAGGACATCATCAACTTCACCTTCAATTTGTTGCAGGGCGGCTTGTTTGGTTGCAGCCATATCAGGTAAATCAAGCTCGCGATAGGTAATATTTGGATAATGTTGTCTAAACCACCAACCACGCGGTGACAAGCCACATGCAATTTCGAGTACTTGGATATCAGGATACTGCTGAATTAATTCTTGTAAGTCATGATCAAGCATCGTATGACGTTGTTTAAGCGTGGTGCGCATGCTGCCACCAACATATTTTTCAGCCCAACTTTCAATTGGATGTACAAGTGCTGCTAGTGTTTTGCCTTTGGCAGTTGCTAAAGCTGGATGTGAAATCCCCATTTGATACCAAATATAGCCGGTGTAGTGTGCAGTAAATGAAATATGGCGATGTTTTGAAAGTTGTTGTGTCATCTGTCCTAGACTCTATTTTCCTAATTTGGATATATAAATTAATCTCTTTTTAACGTTGAGATTTTGCTACCAAATCCGATTTTAGGTTTGTTATTTACTATCGTAGAGCGGCATGGATGCCGCTATTGGGCTGGGGTTACAAGGATGTACCCTCAGCCTAACAAAGGATTTTTGCTTACTTTTCATCCCTGAAAAGTAACTCGAGCCGAAGGCAAACTTCTTCAATCAGATCAGCACTCGGCAAGATTCCATTATCTTAATAAAACAATGGAAAAATCTAAGTAAAGTTAGAACGAATTCTTAAATTCTTCAATGACTTTTCTGACGTTATCCCAGTTTTCATCTAACATGAGTGTTGTTCCCACGTCGATATTTGGAATTTTGCCACGCATACGCTCTAAACGTTGCTGATTTGGTAAAGCCAACACTTCAATTCCGTCTAATGCAGTACATGCAGCTACGCGATCATTACACACTAAGCCCATATCACAACCTGCATTTAAGGCTGCTTGAATACGTGCATCAGCGCCACCAGCAACACATGCTGCTTGCATACTTAAATCATCAGAGAATAAAACCCCATCAAATTTAAGTTGTTGGCGCAAGACATTTTGCAACCAGAATGGAGAGAAGCCAGCTGGGTTTGGATCAACTTGATCATAAATCACATGTGCGGGCATTAATGCATCGAGTTGTGGCATTAATTGAATGAAACTTTGCATATCTTTGTCGTAGATTTCTTGATATGAGCGGCTATCAATCGCAGCAGCAATGTGAGAGTCCGCTTTCACTGAACCATGTCCAGGGAAATGTTTGCCTGTCGTTGCCATGCCTGCTTTTTTCATACCACGCATAAAAGCATCTGCCAGTGGGATGATGTCTTGTATATTTTTAGCAAAACCACGATCACCAATTACATCACTAACATCATTGAGATCTAAGACAGGAGCGAAACTAAAATCGATACCAACTGCGAGAACTTCTGTTGCCATTAACCAACCGCATTGTTCTGATAGTTCAATGGCTTGTTCAGGATGATGTAAGTAATGTTCCCCAAGTCGTCCCATTGCAGGAAGTAGTGTGAAACCTTGTCTTAAGCGCTGTACACGACCACCTTCTTGATCGACCGCGATCAGAATATCAGGACGGACTTGACGCATATGATCCGTAAGTGCTCGAACTTGTTGTGGTGATTCAATATTTCGTGCAAATAAAATCATTCCGCCGACTTGCGGAGCTTGTAATAGTTCAATATCTTCTTGAGTAAGTTCTGTGCCAGCAATATCCAGCATCAATGCGCCGATCATATGGATTCCGTTTGAATTTTGATGAAAAAAACGATAGCTAAATTGTGCAATGATTTGCTACATTTTGTCAGTACAGAATATGATAAAACTAGATGATATTGATGATAAGTGCTTATTGGTCATTTATTTATGAAGATTGATAAGTTCTACATGTTGCAAAACTATCGAATGAATTATGTTCATATGATGATAGCAGCATGTAATAATTGCCAGATCCAAGGAAGTACCAGAATTTTATGAAACTTCAAATGATAGCGTGTGCAGTTGCAATTGCGACTGGTGGTTTATTTTTTTCTCATACAATCAATGAGGCTTTTGCAGCAACTGAAACGCCAATCGTTTCAAGCGTAATCAAACCATCGCAAGAGCAAGCTTTGGTCGCGCGCCAGCTAGCAACCTTGGTCGATCGTCAGCATTATTTAAATATGCGTTTGGATGCGACAACTTCAAATCGTATTTTAGATATGTATCTCGATAGCCTTGATCCAGATCACTCATTATTTTTAAGCAGTGAAGTTGAAGACTATAAGAATAAATATGGTTCAAATTTTGGTAGCGCCTTAAAAGCAGGGAACCTGACAGGGCCATATGCAATTCATGCTCAATATCGTGACCGTTTGAAACAGTTTTATGAATTCATGTTAGCAGAATTAAAAAAGCCACAGAACTTGAATCAAAAAGATGTGTATTTAGATATTGATCGTGAAAAAGCGGCATATTTTAAAACCTCTGCCGAGCAACAAGCACACTGGCAGAAAATGCTGGTTTCACAATTAATCAATCTCACGATCAGCAAAGAAGAGGAGCAAGCGAAACAAAAAGCCTTAAAAGCTAACCCTTCGCTTGCCAATGGACAAGATTTGACGGGCCCAGAAGATTTAACCCCAGTTCAAACTTTAACTAAACGTTATACTCGTCAATTAGAGCGTATTGGTCGTGTCAAAAGTGATGATGTGTTAGATAAAACACTGAACGCGATGTTAGCGACTTACGATCCACACAGTAATTATTATCCGCCGATTGATGCGATGGAGTTGAATCGTCAAACAACTTTACAGTTAGAAGGCATCGGTGTTTCGATTCGCCCAGAACGTGGTAATGAAGATTACACTAAGATTGAAACTATCGTAGAAGGCGGGCCAGCAAGTAAATCAGGTCAAGTGAAATCAGGAGATCGCATTATTGGGGTTGCTCAAGATGGCGAAAAAATGGTGGATGTGATTGGTTGGCCTAGCTCCGAAATTGTTGGTTTGATTCGTGGTAAGCGTGGTACGAAAGTAGTGGTTCGTTTGTTGGGCGCTGGCGCATCGATGAGCCAAGCACGTAATGTCACTTTAACACGTGACATCATTCAAGAAGAAGATGCAGGTGTTCGCTCTCGTACTGTTGAAATTACTCGCGACGGTAAAAAACATAAGTTTGGGGTGATTGAAATTCCATCTTTCTATTTTGACTACCGTTCACGCCGTGCTGGTACTGAATATCGCTCAGTCTCTGAAGATACAGCAAAAGCATTTGAGTCATTAAAAGCTCAAAAAGTTGAAGGCATTATGGTCGACTTACGTAATGACCCAGGGGGGTCATTAGAAGAAGTTGCCCGTATGCTTGGTCAGGTGATCAAGTCAGGTCCTGTTGTCCAAATCCGTGATGGCAATGGTAATGTGAATGTCTTTGAAGATACTGATGGCGGTGAGCAAATTTATGCAGGGCCAATGGCGGTACTTGTGAATTTAGCTTCAGCTTCAGCGAGTGAAATTTATTCTGCAGCGATTCAGGATTATGAGCGCGGTATTATCATTGGTAGCACAACTACGGGTAAAGGAACGGCACAAGTCCAATTAGATTCTTTAGCTCATGGTCAAGCGACATTGACACAACGTAAATTCTACCGTGTAACAGGTGGCAGTACGCAGAATAAAGGAGTCGTTCCAGACATCAAATTGGTAGATATTTACAATGAGGAGTTTGGTGAGCGTAAGGCGAAGAATGCATTGAAATGGGATACGATTCCAACTGCACCATTCAAGCGTGAAGGTTCAATACAGCCTTATGTTACGAAATTATCTGAGCTTTCTCAGCAGCGTGTAGCGCTTGATCCACAGTTTAAATATTTAGAACAACGTAAAGCAATTTCTCAGAAAACTTCTGAGCAGAAAAAAGTTGTACTAGATATTGATCAACGCAGAGCTGAATTGATTGACTTGGAAAAACAGACTTTAGCAGCTGAAAACCAGCGTCGCAAAGAAACAGGGCAAGCACCGTATGCGAACTGGGAAAGCTATCAAGCATCTATTGATGCATTGGTTGAATCTCGTGCCAAAATGAAAGCACATCTTCGTCCACCACTACCAGAGGAAGAAACTTTCATTAATGAAGCTGCAAATGTGCTTCTAGATTATTCAAAGTTGCAAGGTCGTTAAAAATTAAGTGATAAAAAAGCCCTGAATATTCAGGGCTTTTTTGTTGATTATTCAGTTTTATTGTTGACTCGAATCCATATTTGGCTGCGTCCTAATACAGAAACGCCGACATAGCCACGTAAATGTAAACGCTGTCCATTCGAGCTCAGTTTTGTTGTGAGGCTATACATGCGACCACTGTTAGGATCTAAGATTTTGCCACCAGTATATGTTAAATCTTTTTTGTGCTTGAGTTTGGTAATAACGTTTAAACCTAAGATTGGTTTATTGGTATAGGGTGCAGGACAACCCGTACAGAATTCTTTTGGCGTATATCCTGTGCGAGGCGTGATTTTTGTAACCTTGCCCGTATAGGTGCCATCTGCATTTTGAGTAATTTCAACTTGCCCTTTAGGTGCACCCGTAAGGTCATCTACACTTTGCCAAGTTCCTGTAATATCTTGTGCAAATGTGAGATGGCTTAGCCCCATGAATAAAAATAGTGTAATGAGTTTTGTATACATATTTAAGCCGCTCAGCCTATATTCTTGTCCCTCTATTATTTCGGATTTCTAATAATAGATTCAATCTTTATTTTACAATTGTGCATTTTTATTAATTGTTGAAATTTCAATAATTTTCAGGCTAAAAAGTAGAAAAGCTTTCTCAAAGATTGTTAGGCAATGAGAAAGCTTTTTGTATAAACCGTGATCGAAAGTAATCTAAGAGAAGATGGTAGATGCTTTATCTATCTGAGTTTTATTCAGTACGAATCCAGATTTGATTGCGTCCTAAAGCCGATACACCAAGATAACCACGTAGATGCAATCGTTTGCCATTTGAACTTAATTTTGCTTTCATGCTGTAAACTTTGCCTGTATTCGGATCAAGAATACGACCATTGCTATAATTAAGTCCTTCACTGTGCTTCAGACCTGTAACAACATCTAAGCCTAAGATTGGTTTATTGGTATAAGGTGCTGGACAGTCTACACATATTTCCTTTGGAGTATAGCCTGCACGAGGGGTGATCTTTACGATTTTACCTGCATAACTACCATTCGTCTCTTTACGAATTTCGATTAACGCTTTAGGTGCCCCAGTTTTGTCATCAATACTTTGCCAAGTCCCCGTGATGTCTTCTGCGAAAGAAAAGCTACTGATTGCAGATAAGAGTAATGCACCTATAAGTTGTTTGCCCATCATTAAAAATCCTTTTAACGTTTGAAATCCCATTATGTCGGATTTTTGACAATTAGTTCAATCTTAATGTGATATTTGTGGCAAATTTTAAGATAAAGACAGTATAAATGTTGGTAACCAGATCGCTGTAAATACACCATTTACTGCCATGCCAAACGCTGCGTAACGACCAGTCACAGGGCCACGTTGCCATGCTTGCGCTGTTCCGATGGCATGAGCTGCGAGACCTAAAGCAAGACCAGATGCACGTTCATCATGAATGTGTTTTAAAATCCAAGGAGAGAAGGCAGCACCAATTACACCAGATAAAATGACAATCAATGTCACCATCATCAATGGCGCATGTAATAGAGTAGCGATGTTCAGTGCGATAGGAGTCGTAACTGCACGTGTAGCAAATGCCATGATTGTAGGTTCAGACATATGTAATAAATATGCCAAACCCATTGGCAATGCGACCGCACTGATACTCGCAAAGCATAAAATTCCGATCATTGATTTAATCGGTAAATCATCATAGCGCATTGCAGCTAAAGGAATAGCTAAGGCAACCGTGACATAGCCTAATAAATGATTAAAGATATCATTTACGTTCTTCATGTAATGCTCATAAGGAACGCCTAAAATGGCCAATAAAGCAATGACGATAAACATTGCAAACACGATCAACGGAATTTGCGGGAATTTTTTATTGAGTGGTTTCGAAATCAGATAGCTGACCAAGGTGATCATAAAGCCATAAATAATCATAAACATATTTAGCGACTCCTATAACCAACGCTTTGCCATTTTGGCGTAAATCCAGAGAGGGAGTAAGGTACTTAACGTAAGCACAAATAAGAAAACAGGAATCTCTTTGCCTAAGTGAACCAACATAATCAAAGAACCTGCACAGATAGGTAAAAATGCAAAAGCGCTTTCTTTCATGATTTTATTATTAGTATCAATCAAACGATTCGAAATCTTTCTAAATCGCCTCCAGATTAATAACGTTGCAAGCAGACTCATCAAGCCGACGAGATTGCCGAGTTCTGGATGATTAAATACTTTAGTGATTGCGACGGCACCTTCACGAAATACGACAATCAATAAAATCGTATAAAACCAAGCTGTCCAATCAATATCTTTCATGTTGTCTCTTACTCATTTATCTGAACAATGGACGATTACCATTATGATGATGTCATTCTTTTCTTAAGATGCTACCACGGGAAGAAAAAATTTATTGATCTTTCACGTATTCAAACTCTTCTAATGGTCGTTTGAATAAAGCGGCTTTCTCTCCAAGAATTTCATCTAGTGGTAAGTGGGCTTGTCTGATGATTTGTTCCAGTTTTTGTGGTGCTATACAGACTGATAAATGCAAATCACCTTGCTCATCGTAATGCTCAGATTGAATTACATTCAGTGTATAGAGTTGCGTGCGTAGTTTACCGTATGCAGGTTTCAAGACTAAATTAAAGTGTTGTAATTGTCCTAATAAGCACTGTTGTACAGCCTGACTTAATAAGGCTAAACCTTCACCAGAATGTGCGGATACATAAACTCGATCTGGAAAATCAGGAGATTTATAAATGATTTTTGCACTATCTCCACTTTGGTCAATTTTATTATAAACATGCAAAATGGGTGCATCCGCTCCAATCTCTTTGAGCACAGACTCAACAGCTTCTATTTGTTCAAGCATATTCGGGCTACTACTATCCACAACATGCAACAGTAAGGTAGCTTCCAAAGTTTCTTCTAGTGTTGCTTTGAAAGATTCAACCAAATCATGTTGTAGGTTGCGGACGAAACCTACGGTATCTGCTAATACAACTGTACCAATCCCATCCCAATCTAAACGACGTAAGGTTGGATCTAAGGTTGCAAAGAGTTGATCTGCCGCATATACATCACTTTTCGCTAGAATATTAAAAAGTGTAGATTTCCCAGCATTGGTGTATCCAACGAGAGAAATAGTTGGAATGGCTGCTTTCTGACGAGCAGCTCGACCTTGTAAGCGTGTTTGTTGAACCTTGATTAATTTTTCTTTGAGTTGTGTGATACGAACACGAATCAGTCGACGGTCAGTTTCTAGTTGTGATTCACCTGGGCCACGAAGTCCAATCCCACCTTTTTGTTGTTCCAAGTTCCCAGTAAAGCCTCGGATTAAACGCGTTGATAAGTGTTTAAGTTGGGCAAGTTCGACTTGTAATTTACCTTCGTGTGTACGCGCACGTAAGGCAAAAATATCAAGAATCAATCCTGTACGATCGATGACACGACACTTCAGTATTCTTTCTAAATTACGTTCTTGGGCAGGACTTAAAGAGTGATCAAAAATAACCAACTCAGCTTCAAGTTCCTGTACTAGTTCTGCAATTTCATCGACTTTCCCTGAGCCAATAAAAAACTTAGGATCAGGTTTATTTCTTTGTACAGAAATATGTTGCAGGATTTCAGCGCCAGCAGATTGAGCGAGCAATCGAAACTCTTCAGCATCAAGATCATCGAGGAGTTGAACAGAAACACTGACTAAAATTGCCCGTTCGCCACCTTGATGCTGCTCAAAATATTCCACGCTGCTGTCATATCCTAGGTATTAAAGTCCTATTTTAGAATAAACTTTAACGAAAGGGCAAAGACTTACTCGATTTATATGACATTACGACGAATCAGCTCAATGAATCCGATTAACGTCCCCATATATAAAATAGCCCAGCCTAAAAACATTTTTAAAGCATAACCATAAGAGATGGTATTTTCGACTTCAGTGGCGGTGCTGTTGGTGTGCATAGTAGGACTCTTTTAATCTGTTATTTCGATTGATTTATATTATTTGATCTAATTGTTGATTTGAAATTGAAAAAAATCATGCTCACGTTCGTTTTTTATTATCAAGATAACTTTTATAAGTGGATATTGGCATGATATAACTTGCTTAACTCAAAGCGTATATACCGAGATTTTTTGGTAATTTATCTTTGTATAACGTGAGGATTGATTAATTAGAAGTAGCGGAATTATATAAGTCTGCACCTTGTATCATCCAAAGATGCTTGTGCTGTTTGACATTCATGTCCCAAGTGTCTATGACGGGTGAAAACCCAATGGTTTTAATGATTTTATGACTCAAGAAACAACTGCAGTAGATAGCGAACCATTAAATTTATTTTCAAAATTTAGTTTATATAGTCGAAAATTAGCTTCTGGTTTAGAGACCATTGGTGAAGGCTTTTATCTTATTTATCGTCATGGTTTATATAAAGATCCAAATAATCCTGTAAATACGCGCTATGTGCAGTATTTCTGTCGTCGTCTATGCGAAGTCTTCAATATCGAAGTACAAGTGCATGGTGCGATTCCGCGTGAACCTGCACTTTGGGTGAGCAATCATATTTCATGGCTTGATGTTGCTGTACTTGGTTCTGGTGCTCGTATTTTCTTTTTGGCCAAAGCAGAAGTAGAAAAATGGCCAATTCTAGGAAATCTAGCGAAAGGTGGAGGTACGCTTTTCATTAAGCGAGGTTCAGGGGATTCAATTCGGATTCGTGAACAAATTACTGAGTTTTTAAAACAAGATATTCCAGTACTATTTTTCCCTGAAGCAACGACCACAGATGGTCATAAGGTTAAAAAAGTACATGGTCGATTATTAGGTGCTGCGATTGAAGCGCAGAGACCTGTTCAGATTTGTGTGATTTGCTATGTCAATCAACATGGCGAACTTGATATGGTTGCACCTTTTATCGGTGAAATGTCTTTTGCTGAGCATGTGCAACGCGTTTTAGAAATGCCGAAAGTCACTGCACATTTAATGACATTACCTGCTATTCCTGTAGAAGGACATACAGTTGATACCTTAACCAAAGAAGTTGATCGTCAAATGCGTGCGGGACTTTTAGAGTTACAACAAAAGGTTTTAAACACCCCACCTAGTGCTACATAAAACCTTCGATAGGTAGCCAAGACAAAACTTTAACCCCAGCTTTTTGCCACCATTTCATCCGAGGTTCTTTTGTGTAAACAACAGGACCTTGAGGTGTTTGGCGTTGCCATGTAATTTTCTTATTCGCATTTAGGACAAGTTTATAGGCATATTTACTGAGATTTTGATCCATGGTTGCGTGCACAGCTTGAGCTAAAGGTGGACTATCAAGTAAAACACCAATTTCAGTATTTAAATAAGCTGAACGTGGATCAAAATTAAATGACCCGATAAAAACTTGCTTTTCATCCAGCGCCATTAGCTTTGCATGTAAACTTGATCGGCTAAGACCTTTAATATTAACTTTGGCTTTTTTAGCTAAATCTTCAGTATGTTTGTCGAGGTCATCTTTGTCTAAAGCGGGCAAGAATTCATAGAGTTGAACACCTTGCTCTAAAAGCTCCTTGCGATATTTACCATAGAAAGCATGTACCACTGCAACGTCATTGGCTTTAAAAGAGTTGGTTAAAACTCTAACCTTCACACCATCTTGGGCTAGATCGCCCAAGATTTTTGCGCCTTTTTTTTCAGGAACAAAATAAGCAGAAATAAGATCAATGTTTTTTTCAGGCTGTTCTAAATGATTGATCAGTTGGAAATTAAGATGTTCTTGCTTTTTTGCTTTAGACTTGATTTTATCGGGTGAGTCTTTAACAACTTCCGCTTTAACCCAATCTAATGAAATGTCTCGATTGATCAATGCATCGATTGATTGCGAACGATCTGTTAAATCTAAATAGTTTTGTACAGTGACTTTTTTATAGTGATCATCAAGCTGTTGTTTTAAACTTTCATAGCTGAGACGATGAGATTTTGGATTAACGATTTCACGAACATCATAGGCATATTCATGATTCCAATAATCATCAAAAGACTTGGAAATATCATTTACCGCCGTTCCAAACAGCATGACATCAACATCTGAAAATTGATAATTATCACTGACGTTATAGTATTGATTCGTCATATTACGACCACCGATCAGTGCAACCTGATGATCTGCAATAAAACTTTTATTATGCATACGTCGATTAATACGTTTTAAATCTAAAACCATATCGATTGCGCGGTATTTGCGAAAGCGATAAGGGTTGAATAATTTGACTTCAATATTAGGGTGTTGAGCTAAAGCTAAGAAAATACCTTCGGTATGTTTTGCATTATTATCATCAATTAAAAGTCGTACTTTCACACCACGGTCAGCCGCACGAATTAATGCATGTAGTGCAAGTGCTCCAACTTTATCGTTATCCCAAATATAGTATTGAAGATCTAAAGTTTTCTCTGCTTTATCAATTAAACGCAAACGAGCAGCCAAAGCCTCCAATGGTTCATATAAAACATGATAGCCCGTTAGGTTTGGATGTTGTTGCTGTAAAGGTTGAATTACTTGCGCTAACGTTGTATCAGCCGTATTGATCTGTAATGTGGGTTGTGGTGTTGGTTCAATTGTGTGCTTTGGTAGCGTACTACAGCCCGTCACCGTGATCGCAATACTGCAATAAATCGCAAGCATACTTTTATTGTAAGTAGTTGTACTTATTTCTGTATGTTTGCTATTTATGCGAGAAAATTGCGTCATAATTGTTACTGATTAAAAGTTGGGCTTGAGTATAACATTTCATCTAAAAATATAAATATGAGATGCGATATCTGTCCCTAGATGAGGTTAATGAGATCTGTAATGCTTGATTCAGATACAACAGTTTTGATTTTCTATTCGATTTTCGCAGTTCTAGCACTCTGGGCATTTATACAGGCTTGGGTGCATCAGTCACGTACAGAGACAATTCATCCTTTTAAAGCTTTTGTGCACTTATTGGCTTTTTATCTCTCTTATTTACTTATTCCACTCTGGTTTTTTAGTTTATATGCAGGGTGGATTGGTTACTACAGCATACACCAAACAGCTTTTGTCTTTCTATTAAGTAGCCTTTTAATTTATGCCCGCTTTATTGAGCCGCATACGGTTCATGTCAAACATCATCAATATCGTTTGAATCCGCATCGTGAATTTAGCTGGCCTGTGAAAGTGGCTGTTGTGGCTGATATGCATGTTGGATTGTTTTCAGGACATGAGCGACAGTTAAAAACGATTGTGAGAAAGCTGAATCAGGAGAAACCTGATCTTGTGGTTGTGGCGGGGGATTGGACATACGAACCTGAGAATCGGTTAGTGCATGAGCTTGCAGTATTGAAACAGATTGAAGCTCCTGTTTATTCTGTACCAGGAAACCATGATGAGCAATATCCTGGACCACCGATTCAAGCGTTATTAAATGAAGCATTAAGCCAAAACGATGTCATTGATATCGAAGGCAAGATTGTTGATTTTGATGAGTTTCGTTTAGTGGGTATTGGTGACTTATGGGCTGGTAAGGCGAATATGCGTTTCTTACCAGAGCTGCCACAAGATAAACCGTGGCTGATTTTGTCACATAATCCAGATACAGTAGACATGGTTCCAGAGTTACCCATGCGTCCGTTAATGCTGTCAGGACATACACATGGCGGACAAATTGAATTACCGTGGATTACTAATTACATCATGAAGAAAGTTTCGATATTAGGGCATAAAAAAGGATTTTATATTCATGAACATGCAGATGTATTTGTCACGGTGGGTACAGGCATGGTTGGCGTTCCTTTTCGATTTAGAGTGCCCCCAACGATTGATATTATTGAGCTAAAATGAAAAAAGGCCAACTTTATTGTTGGCCTTTTTATTTATTAATCATTTTATGGAATGATAATCACAGCAACGCGACGGTTATTTGCACGATTCTCGTCACTTGTGTTTGGAACAAATGGTTGTTTAGAACCACGCCCAATTACAGTTAGATTATTTGGTTTAAAGCCTTCATTAACAAAAATAGAAGCAACACTTTGAGCACGTTCTTCAGATAGTTTTTGATTGTATTCTGGATTACCAATATCGTCAGTATGACCGACGATTTTTAATTTCTCTAAATCATATTTTTCTAGCTGTTTTGCTAGGCGCGTAATTTCTTTACCATGCTCTGGCTTAATATCTGATTTATTAAAGTCGAATAATAAGCGCTCTGGTAAACCAAGGCTCCAGCCCTCATCCGTTAAAACAAAGCCTTCTTTTTTTAACATTTTAACTTGACGGTACTTAAGTGGACCAAAACTCAAACATCCAGCCAATGTTAGGCAGAGTAACGCAATAAATGAAATTTTAATGGTATGAGTGCGCATAACATGTCCTAAATTTCTGGTTTATATAAAAACCAATGTGGGTTTAAATTCTTTGCTTTATACATTGCTTGATCGGCTTGCATTACCAAATCTTCTGGATTTTCTGCAAATTGGGAGAAAGCAATACCCAGACTAAAACCAAAATGAATAATTTCACCGTTAAAATTTAAAGGTTCTACGCTGCTTGCAAGTAGCCCCTCAGCAATAGCTTTCAAATGGTCAGCATGGTGAATTGCATGCAAAATAATTGCAAACTCATCTCCACCCAGTCGAGCAATAAAATCTTCCTGTCGAACAGATAACTTTAAACGCTGAGCCATTTCACGTAACACAGCATCTCCAGCTAAATGTCCAAACTGGTCATTAATAAGCTTAAACTTATTATTGTCGATGAATATTAACGCAGAATTGTGACGAAATAGAGGGTTTTCGAAAATATTGAGTAATTCTTCATAAAAATAATGCCGATTTGGCAGACTTGTTAGCTGATCATGGTGTGCTTGAAAGGAAAGCTGGCGATTTTCTTTTTGTAAGTTGTTATTCCAGATTTGAATTTCTTCTAATAATTCATTAAATACAGTATTTAAATTTTGGAACTCTTTAATATGATTATTTGGGAAGCGTAAATTATAAGCTTTTTGATCGCTGACTAATTGGGCAATATGCGTGAGTGGCTTAATTGCTTGCATAATCTGGCGATAAGTTAAATTTACCGACCATAATAATGCAATCACAATAAAGAACATGGAAATAGCTAAACCAATAATAATGGTTTTAAGAAAATGTAAAATATTTTCAGAACTACCATATAGAACAAGTTCTCCAACTTTTTTCTTATGGTGAACAATCATAAGTTTAACAGGATCATGCAAAAACCATTTGTCGAGTAAATCCTGTAAAAATGAAGTGTTTGCAATCTTCTTTGTACTTTCTGCCAATAACTGTTGTTGCGGATCGTATACGTGGATACTTCGAATTGCATGTTCTCTTGTGTAGTCATCCAAAATTTGATCAATCGCGCCTTTATCTTTAAAGACGACTGCTGGTTGAATACGCTCAAGCACAGTTTGACTCAGCAATTTAAGATTCTGTTTTGCATAAGTTTCCATCGTAAACATGGAAATCGTGGCAAAAGTGCATGAACAAATCACAAAGGTAATTGCGAAAATCGTAAATTGAGATTTACGGAATAATGCATGTAATGAAGTAGATTGATATAAATTTGAAATCACTTTAACTACTCCGTGTTCTTCGCCAAAATTAAGACGCGAGGGTCGATATGAACCTTGGAGTAACTCAAAGCATCTAAATTTACTTTAAAAGTAGAAAAGGTCTTTTTATTGTAAAGACAAAAAATACTTCCGATTTCACAAGTAGAGTTATTAGTACTTAATGATAATAAAAATCGAGAAGGGTAAGACTGAATTAAATTTTGTTGTTGCTGAGGCGATGTTGTTGAGAAATAAGCAACATGACATTGAGTCTTAGAAAACTCTTTGGCGCTCACTGCCTGTACTTGATAATCATAAGACAGTTCTTTCACACTTGCTTGAAATTGATTAGTCGCTTCTGGATTATCAATAACACAAATAGTTGGTCGTGTTGTATTAGGCCATTTACTATAACTTAATATTGTTAATGCCAACTCATAAAAGCTATGGTTTGAAATGGCGTAACAAAGCCCACTCGTAGTTATGACAACTACAAGCATCAAAAGCTGCGCCGTTTTATGAACAAACCGTATTTTCAATCAAAAAAACCAAAAAGTGTGAAGCAAGAGACATATTCTACTGGACTTAATTGTTTAAAAAAAGTTCTTAATCACTCAGAAAAGCCAATAAAAGTAACTATTCAGTTCAAAAAACA
>NZ_BAEB01000006.1:0-164837 GCF_000241225.1 Acinetobacter sp. NBRC 100985
GGTATATTTATTTTAATTATATGATTGCATATTACCAATTAATTTTTATTTCCAATTTGTGGTAAATAATTTACTTACTCAAAAAGTAATAGTTAAAAACTTTATTTAGTACTTGCTAGTTTTGACTATCTTTTTATTTTTCAATATCTATTAATGTTTATTAAAGAAAGAAGAAACCTATTAATATAAATATATTTCTACTTTTGATGAATAGAATGTTTTGTATAACGAGTGCCATTGAAAAGAAATACTTTTTTGCATTGAGCAGGGATTTCTTACTCAATTTGATATAAGCAGTATTAATTAACCGTACAAAATATGGGTAAATTTAACTGTATTTGAGCCAGTTAAATCCAAGGCAAAAAAAGCAAATGACCTATCTAAATTTACTTCTGTAACTTGTGAACGGGAATAGTATCTATTTTTAGTTTTGTATAAGGGAGTTACCATACTTGTTAAAATACCTAACTTCTTAAGACCTTTATTTAAATTTTATCAAATTCTCATTTTTTGATAGAAAAATGATTTGATTCACTTTAGCGCTAATTTTATTAAGATAAAAAATGTTTACATAAAATTAATAGTATGGTTACATAAAAGCCATTTTTATAATGAAAAAAATTAATTTCATAATGGTATTAGATGGGGATATAAAGGAGTGGTCATGAATAAAAAACAACTTATATTAAAGTTGTCTGCAATTGCTGTATCTGTTTTATTGGCAAGCTGTGGAGGGGATGGATATTATGGGAAGGAAAATGGAAATAAGGGTACAGTTGTAGCACAAATAGCAACAGTTACTATTACTATACGAGATGTCACGGGTTTTGCGATTCCAGCTGCCATTGTTAAAATTGGTGAGTCAGAGATGATAGCAAATGAACAAGGTATTGTTACATTTAGATTAGAAAGTGGTAAAACGCATTCTGCTACTGTAACCGCAAATGGCTATCAAGTGACTAATGCTGATGTTACTGTAGGGGCAGGACAAACGACCGCTACACAGACTATTAGGATAACTCCTCTATCCGCTGAAAACAGTACCGTAATAGCACGAGTTTTTAATGGTGAGACTGGTTCAGTCTTAGCTAATACCCAAATTCAAGTTGGTACAGAAACAAAGACTACAGGCGCTAATGGTGATGTAACTCTAAGTAATATTATGAATAGTGAAAAAGTCCTTTTCAACATAAATAGTCAAGGTTTTGCACAACAATCAATTGTCGTTAATACGATTACTGGACAGCCAAGTAATATTAATATTCAATTACTCCCATTAAAGTTAGCTGGTAGCTTTAGCCCTTCGACAAATGCCAGTGTAAGCTTGAGTAATCCCATCGCCAAAGTTGATGTTTCTGCTAATAGCTTAGCCCGTACCGATAGTCAATCTATTAATGGGAATGTTTCAATAAGAATTGCTCCAATTAATTCCATACTAGATATACATCAACTACCTGGTGAGTTGGCAACAGTTGATAGTAGTGGACAGAGACAATTAATCGAAAGTTTTGGAGCTATGATCATTAATGCCGTAGATAGCGCAGATAATGAGGTAACTTTAAAAACTGGTAATGTAGCTACTGTTAGTATTCCAGTTGTTACGAGAAGCACAACATTGCCTGCTACAACACCGCTATATATATATGATGTTGAAGAAGGCTATTGGGTAAAAGATGGTTCAAATATTTTGACCTTATCTACAGATGGAAAATATTACACTGGCAGTACCAGTCAATTTGGTGCAGTCAGTGCCGCTACTGTATATCAAACTGTAGAGGTAACGGGTTGTCTGGCTGATGCAAATGGTTATCGTTTACAAAGTGTGCCTATCTCATTAGAAGGTGTGGATTATTCTGGTTATTCAACTGCGATAACGAATAGTAATGGTGAGTTCACAATCTCTGCACGAGCTAACTCGACCGCTGTAGTTGCTGGACAATTAGGAAGGTCGATTAGTAATTCTAATAAGATAACAACAGCTGCTAATAGTTACGCTATGTCACCATGTTTGGAAATGACTAATTTATCAAACAATGTGACGGTGAAGTTAACTTGGGGCTCATTACCAAATGATATTGACTCACATCTTTTAGCTCCTAATGGTTCATTAGTTTACTATGGTAGTAAAGGTAGTTTATCATCAGCACCATATGCTTATTTAGATGTGGATGATACAAGTAGCTTTGGCCCAGAGATTGTAACTATACGACGTTTGATGGTTGGTGATTATTATTATGTAGTTCATAACTATTCGGGTACTTATAATCCAGGAATAACAGATTCACCGACTCGAGTTGAATTAAATACTCCTACTGGTTCGGAATTATTTGTCCCTAATAGTGGCGAATCAGTGAATATGGTTAATAAAAATTATTGGCATGTATTTACTTTAAGAGTTGATACGAATTGTAATATTAGTGTGATTCCTGTTAGACAATGGCTTGATAGTGAAATCTCTTTGAAAAGACCTCAACAGACTCCTTCATATTGTGTTCCAAGTGAAGTAGTAAACTGATTTTACTAGTAATAAAAAACGGCTTTCGAGCCGTTTTTTATTTCAATCATGATTGTTAATCATCCAATAAATCCATCTGTTTCGCTAACTGATATAAATTATTCGAACGATTGCCTGTACGACAGAACATAAGGATTGGTTTTGGCAATTCATTATAGTGGTTTGCAAATGTGCGGACATCGAGTTCTGTAATTTGTCCAGCTACAACAGGCTGATAAACATAATCCAAACCAGCGCTACGAGCAGATTCTTCAATTTGAGCACTCGTTGGTTGTTCTGAACCACCTTCCATGTCTGGGCGGTTATTAATAATAGATTTAAAACCTTTTTCTAGAACTTGTTCTACATGTTCTGGACCAATTTGACCTGCAAAACCAACATTCTCTGACATCTTGTCACTCCAAAAATAAACAAAACATTTTATGCTCTATCATAGCATTAAGCTTAATCTTGAGTTTAAATGTCTATAGTAAATAAACGATGATAAGCAAAAAGATAACGCAACGGAGCGCGCATGCAAACCTATACCGTCGAGCCTTTGTATGTTCCTAGTGGTGATGAAACGATTGCTGCTGACTTTTACCTTCCAAAAACGACTATAAAGCCAGCTGTAATAGTTATGGCTCATGGATTTGCTGGATTACGTCAGTTTAAGCTCATTCAATATGCACAAAGGTTTGCTCATGCAGGTTATGCTGTGATCTTATTCGATTATCGTTATTGGGGGGGGAGCACTGGTAAACCACGCGAATTAGTGTCTTTAACCTCTCAATTAGATGACTGGAAAACAATTGTCCAATATGCATCAAATTGTAAATTAATTGATAGTCGACGTATTATTCTTTGGGGAACCTCTTTGAGTGGTGGCTATGCACTAAGCTTGGCTACTGACTTAAAGAATATTCAGGCGGTTATGGTTCAAGTGCCATATGTAGATGGTGCTGAAACTGCAAAATTATATCCCTTACAACGTTATCCTGAAGCTTTGAAACGTTCAAGTCAGGATTATATGGGGTCCAAAATGGGCTTAGTGCCTAAAACACTCCCAGTTGTCGATCAGTATAAACTCTGTTTTTTACCTACATCGGATAGCTATTATGGTTATCAATCTATTGTAAATCCTGATTATTTTTGGAGTGGTGAAGTCCCTGCACGTGTTTTCTTTAATTTAATGCGTTATCGTCCGATTCAATTTGTTAGAAAAATTAATATTCCAGTCTTATTTATTGCTGCAAAACAAGACTCTTTGATTCCTATTGCTTCAAGTCGAGAGGCAGCTACAAATATTGCTCCTTTTGTGAGCTATCATGAGTGGGATATGAAGCATTTCGATATTTATCATGGGACTTGGTTTGAAAAAGCAGTCACAACCCAATTAGAATTTTTACATCAACATATAGGAGTGATGTAAATGATTATTGTCTGTACATCATGTGGTGCAAAAAATCGTGTGCCAGAAGAAAAACTTGCCGTAAATCCTAATTGTGGGCAATGTCATCAACCGCTATTGCCACATGAACCGATTGAATTAAACGAGCAAAATTTTAGTCATTTTATTAGCAATACTGATCTACCTGTTTTGATTGATTTATGGGCTGAATGGTGTGGTCCTTGTAAAATGATGGCTCCACATTTCCATCAAGTTGCAAAACAAAACCCATATGTGATTTTTGCAAAAATTGATACAGAGGCGAATCCTCGATTGAGTGCTGCATTTAATGTTCGCAGTATTCCGACTCTAGTATTAATGAATAAAACCAATGAATTGGCTCGAGTAAGTGGTGCATTACGTACACCTGAATTACAGCAATGGTTAGATCAGCAGCTGCAACAGCACAAAGGAAATTAAAATGACGGAACGTGTGAACCATCCAGAAGGGACGTTATCTCTTCAAAATATTGCGATGCCAGCTGATACAAATTGGAGTGGTGATGTATTTGGTGGTTGGATTGTATCGCAGATGGATTTGGCAGGTGCGATTCACGTTGAGCGTTTAACGAAAGGCCGTTGTGCGACGATTGCTATCAATCAGATGAGTTTTTTGGTTCCTGTAAAAGTGGGCAATGTCATCAGTTCCTATACTAAAATTTTAAAGGTAGGCAACACATCTGTTCAGGTTCAGATTGAGGTCTGGATTAGTCATGATGACTCTCGAGAACCAGTTCGTATCACAGAGGGTGTTTTTACTTTTGTTGCTGTTGATGTAAAGGGTAATAAACGCGTAATTAGTGAAGAAATTAGGCAGGCCTTTTTAGCATCTCAATCATGAAGTTAGATCATAATCAAGACGTGAGTTCTTAGTTGAATTTACATTGATATTTCCATCATATTTTAGGGAAGACGGTTCAATGGCTGAAGAGTTGATTTTGCAACAAGGTCAAAAAGCTGAGCAATATCAAAGTATCATTCCTCAGATTCAGGCAATTATTGAAGATGAAACAGATGTAATCGCAAATTTAGCCAATATTTGTGCTGCTTTAAAACAGCAATTTGATTGGTTTTGGATCGGTTTTTATCTTGTTAAAGACAATGAGTTGGTCTTAGGCCCATTTCAAGGGCCGATTGCTTGTACCCGTATAGCAATCGGGCGTGGTGTTTGTGGTAGTGCATGGCAGCAACAGCAAGTGATTATTGTGCCTGATGTAGATCAGTTTCCTGGGCATATCGCATGTAGTTCCGCATCACGTTCAGAGATTGTGTTGCCGATCATGAAAAATGGTGAATGCTTGGGTGTACTGGATATTGATAGTAGTGAATTAAATCAGTTTGATGAAGTGGATGCTAAATACCTCAAACAATTGATTGCTATGATTGAAAACTTTATGTAAATAAGACTTTCATAAAAGCCCAATTCAGTTTGGGCTTTCTTAACTCTACTGGTTAGAACATCGTATTGGCGTTTTGACTCTTTTCAGGAATCGTTTGGATAACATCCCAATGTTCCACAATTTTCCCATTTTCTACTCTGAAAATGTCAATAATTGCTCTACCGCGATCTTGCTCGTTTTCTATTGATTGGACATGTAGTGCGACTAGATTTCCTTCCGCAATTGCTCGTTTGATCGTGTTTTTTGCTTGAGGGTTATTTTGAAACTTTTGAGTAAAGAAATTCACAAAAGGTGCTTTACCATCAGGGACATTGGGATTGTGTTGAATATATTGATCGCCGATATATCGATCAGCATATGTTTTAACTTGATGTTTTAAGAAAACACCTTCGTAAAAATCAATCACAATTTTTTTATTCTGTTCTGCAAGATTGCTATTGGATCGCGTGGAAGAGCTTTGTTGATTTGAATTATGTGATAAAGGCATGTTAGTACAAGCCGTTAGCGTAAGAATGCTTAGAATTGTTGGAACAGCAAGTATTTTGTTCATGGTATCAACTCAAGATACAAAATGATTCTGTATCTTGAGCATAATAACGACCTAACTGTAGTTTAGATCAGTTATGATTTTTTCGTTTAGGTAACCAAGCCCAAAGCATTTGACAGTGAATTGGTTCATTCGCTGAATCATCAATGACAGTGACTGGGATCAATAACTCGCCTTTTTCATTATCAGCAATGAACTTTTGTTGATCTGCTGATAATGTTGCTGTAGCCGTCAAACCGCCTTGTGCAACTTTTAAATAGTCTACATGTAATGATTTAATCAATAAGATACGATCATCAGGAATATGTAGACCTGTTAAAAAACCTGTTGCTGTCTCAGCTAATAAAGCCATTGCTGCTGCATGAACACCTTTAATATGGTTTTGCATATTGCGTTGGTTTTCAATACGAACAGTGACATGATCTTTATCCACTTCTAAGTAGCGAATATTTGCAGTGCCAACCATTGGAACAACACGTCCAAAAGCTTTGCTCCAAAGTGTGCTACGAATGCCTTTTGGAAATTTAGAAGTGGTTTTAACCAACGTGTAAAGACGGTTATCTTTTGCCATAGCGAACCTAAATCTTAGTCTTTGAAATTATTGAATTGGAGTGGTAGACCAAATTGTTGTTCACGTAAAAAGTTCATGACTTGCTGTAAAGTATCGCGCTTTTTATCTGTGACACGGATTTTGTCTCCTTGAATAGAAGATTGCGCTTTGATGCCACTTTCTTTAATGGCTTTATTAATTTTTTTTGCAGTATCTGAGTCAAGACCATCTTTAAGTTTGATTACTTGAACAACATTTTTGCCTGAAGCTGAAGCTTTTTGTGGATCAAGTGCTTGCACATCAATTTTACGCTTATAAAAATGATTTTCGAGCATGGTATAGACTTGTTCACATTGGAAGTCACTTTCAGTTGAGATTTTGATTTCTTTATTTTTTTCATTTAACTCGATCGAAACGTCTTGTCCACGGAAGTCAAAGCGTGTGCCAATCTCTTTTTGCGTGTTTTGCACCGCATGATTGACTTCAAATAACTCTAATTCAGAAACAATATCAAAAGAAGGCATGGTTAGACCTTTACAAAGGGAAAGAATATTTGAGATGCTAAGGGGGTTTTCTTCATTTGCCAAGTGTTGTTTACATCAAAGGAGTGCGCAATGATCCGTAAACAAGAAATTACAACATTTGAGTTCCCAGAAGGCGCAGTCATTTGGGATGTCCGCGATACTAAAGCCTACACTGAGGCTCATGTCAAAGGGGCAGTGAATCGCCCAATTGCCGAGATTACGTCGGATAGTTTGACTCAAGTTGCAGCGGATCAGCCGATTTATATTCTGTGTGGCGGAGGTAGTAAAGCACCACGTGCTGCGGAATTGTTAGATGGTTTTGATGCTTCTCGTGAATACGTTGTATTGATGGGAGGCACACGCGCTGCGCGTGATGCTGGCTTGCCATTAGAGCAAGGCGCTTAAGCATTAGCATTTGCCAAAATACATCTGTATTTTGGCAAATCAAGAATTATGAAAGTATTAAAAAATTAAAAGAACAATTTAGCCTGAATAATACGGCTTCTTCGCTTTGACTTTCTTTTGAAATCTCTCTGGACTTAACTTGTTTAGCAATGTTTGTGGTATTGGGCAAAGCTCACCAAGCACTAATGCTGCTAATACTTCACTGCATAATGGTGCGAATAAAAAACCTTTTGATCCTAAACCTGCAAAAGTATAAGTCTGTTCATGATTTTTCATTTTCCCTACGAATGGAAAATAGTCCAGACTCTGCGCACGAACAGAAGCGCGTCCTTGCCATTTTTCTACGGATGGAAGTTTTTCTGCATAATCAGGAAAGACACTGTGGATAAGTTCGTAGTTATGCACATGATCTTCGGCGAGTACTTCAGCATCATCTCGATTGGGATAAAATGATGCGCCTAAAATTAATTGAGATGGATTGAGCTGCATACAGTAACCGCCATAACTATAGGCTTTATCTAACGCTAAAGGCTGTTCCACATTTTCAACCCAACTGACTTGTCCTCGAATAGGTTTTAATACAGGGTAATCTTCGAAAAGCTCAGCACTTTTTTTGGCGCAGCAGACAATCGTATGATCAGTGGTTGCAAGATGAACATGATCTTGCCAAAGCTCAGTGTGTGAGTTCATTTCTTTCACAGCAGAAATTTGAGCAATCACCAACTGAATATTCGGATGTTTTAAAATTTCATCTCGAAGCTGGTGTGGAGAAACAGCGCCCGCATGGTGTAAGTTTAAACTTGGAAACTTAGATTGCAGCGTGATTTCATCTGTTGCATGTATTGATAATACATCTTCTGGATATTGCTCCGCTAAATCAAGCAATTCATCAGCATTTTTTAAAGCGAGTTGATGAACTTGAATCGAGCGAAACGCTTTAAAACTTGAATAAAATTTCAAAGCTTGTTGCCAACTCAGCGTCATAAGATGTTCATGCGCTTGTTCAATAGGACATAGTTTGGGATTGAGCAGCGCAAGTGGATTACCTGATGCACCTGAAAGCGGCTCATTTTGCTCGTAGATAGTCACTTGATGTCCACGCTGAGCAAATGCCCATGCAGTCGTTAAACCTGCGATTCCTGCGCCTATAATGGCGATTTTACGTTGGGTTTTGTTTGGTATTTCCTCTAACGAAATTTGATCGCTAACAATTGCATTTGAATCAGTATTTTCAGTTCTAGTTGGGGCTAACCAAATAGCTTTCAGCATTTCTCGTTTATGCCCGAAACCACGCGGACGATTAATTTGAACACCATGTTGTTTCAATCCACGCTTAAGCACACCTGCAACACTAAAAGAGGCAAAAGTAGTGCCGTAGTCAGATAAACGGACGATATGATTGAGTACATTTTCTTGCCACATATCTGGATTGCAAGAAGGAGCGAAGCCATCGAGAAACCAAGCATTTACAGATTGTGTTTTCGGAATACTCGGAAAAATATC
This sequence comes from Acinetobacter sp. NBRC 100985, assembly GCF_000241225.1. Taxonomy (NCBI): domain Bacteria; kingdom Pseudomonadati; phylum Pseudomonadota; class Gammaproteobacteria; order Moraxellales; family Moraxellaceae; genus Acinetobacter; species Acinetobacter sp. NBRC 100985. Next base: position 8,874 of record NZ_BAEB01000006.1, read on the forward strand.
TTGTGCATCACCGAGCCAAAGATCAATGCTAAACCGCTCTTCGGGAAAGCTCAGACGATGACAACCCGCAATCGGCAAAGGATATTGTTGTATGAGTTTGTCAGCCAAAGGTTTAAGTTCTGGCCAAACATTCAGTGCTCGGATAAGGTCTGCTTTACTCAGCGGAAACTTTTCAACGCTGATCGCATGCAAATGGCTGTGATTGTTCGGGCGAATTTGTTGCCAAAGCTGCCATAAGGTCAGAATATTTAAGCCTGTCCCAAAGCCTGTTTCACCTACACAGAAGTATTTAAAATCTTTGAGTTGGGAAAGACGTTCGCTGAGATCATTGCCATTTAGAAAGACATGGCGTGTTTCAAGTAAACCGTTATCTTTGGAAAAATAAACATCGCCAAATTGTTTTGAAATGGGAACTTCAATACCATCGACGAGTTCCCAATCGAGTTCAGCTGTTTGTAGTTTTGATGAATGTGACATAGATGAAAATATTGAGTTTTACCACTGGCGACGGCGTTTGGTATAAACATAACTCGCAATAAAGAAACCAAGAATCACACCTACCGCAATGGTCATCGCACCATATAAGAACATTTGCGCACTGCGTTCACTTTGTAGAACTTGAACTTGAACCGTTAAATTATCATTTTTTAACTGTAATTCTTGATTCTGTGCGAGGGCTTCAAGATTGGCATGTTCAAGTTGCTTTAAACGGTTATTTTGATCTTGAATCAATGCTTTAACTTTGGTTTCTTGCTGTTGTTTCGCTTTAGCAATTTGCTCTGCTGTTAAAGGTTTAGCAACGGTGTTGCTTATGATCGGAGCTGTCGTCGAACTAGGTTTGGGTTGCGTCGTATTAACTGATGCAACTGGTGTTGTAGTGGGTGTTGTTGGTTCGACAGCCCATGTTGCAGAACTGAGTAAACATAAAGCAAATAAGCTTTTAACTGCGATTTGCATAGATCAACCTTTTGGAAAAGCTTTGTTAAAAGGTTTTACTTCAATATGTGAGTAAATTCCTTCTTTTAAAAATGGCTCTTCCTCAATCCACGCATCGAGAGCTGCACGATCATCGAATTCGACAATAATTGTACTACCGAGAAAGCCAGCCTGAGGGTCATTTGGGTCTTTAGGATGTGCACCAGCAGCAATTAAACGGCCTTCATCATCTAATTTTTGCAGACGGTCTACATGTTGAGGACGGGTCGCTAAACGTTTCTCTAAAGTACCTTCATGATCAGTACAAGTCAGCACAAAATATGGCATAGCAGTAGCTCAATGATTCAAGATCTAGTCAGTGGTTTTAAAATGCTTTCTTAAGCAAAATAGTATAACAGCTAGGTAACTGATAGAAACGATAATATCGCCGAAAGCGGTGAATTCACCCCAATATTTACCCTGCATAAATACGAAACCAAAGAAGAAGTGTAAAGTAGCTAACAAAAAGAACTGTCCACACCATGCCCAGTTTAAACGCATCCAACCCTGTGGACTGAGTTCCAGCAATGAACCTAATAGCTTTTGGATGATTGGCATTCGCTCTTTATTAAATAAAGGAGTAACTAAGAAACCTATTCCGATACCAACATTGATAATGACCGCTTTCATCTTGATGTAAGTGACATCACTGAAAACTAAGGTAATTCCACCAAAAACGACCGACATTACGACAATAAACCACTGCATTTTTTCCAATTTAAACTTTTGGAAAAAGAATAAGCAGCCATAAACCACCAAAGTTGAGATCAGCAATGCACAGGTTGCAACTAGAATGTGGTTTTGATCCGTATTTCCCGCACTACCGACAAGTTCTAATAGTGGATGATGACTATCTTTAGGGTCAGTGGTTTTATAAAAATAAAAGAAGATAATCAGCGGAAGGTAGTCGAGCAACGCTTTCATGTTACAGTACGGAGATGAAATAGGTCAGATAGCATAATACAAACCATGTTCGGTGTCGATTTACATACACATACCCTCATTTCTGATGGGACGTTTTCACCAGAACAATTGGTGCAGGCAGCTATTGATCTAAAAATTGATCTTTTGGCGATCACTGATCACGATACTATGGATGGCTTAGAACGCGCTCAGCGTTATGTGCTTGAACAGGTTCAAACACCTGATATTAAAATCGTTTCGGGTGTAGAAATATCAAGTCAGTGGTCACGCCCAAATATCAAAAAAAGTTATGGTGTGCATATTGTTGCACTCAATATGCAAGATGAAGCACCGATCAAAACGATGTTAGAAAATCAAAAAAAGATTCGTGCAGAACGTGCAAAAGTGATTTGTGGATTATTAGAAAAATGTATAGGTTTTGATATTTATCCAGATGTGGTGGCTAAAGTAGATGGACATGCTGATCGAGTAACGCGTACTCACATTGCAAAAACACTGGTGGAAAAAAATATTGTCAGTCGTCCTCAACAGGCATTTGATCGTTTCTTGAAAGAAGGCAAAAAGGCGTTTGTAAAGTTTGAGGGTATTGGGCTTAAAGAAACCATTGAAGTGATCCATGCAAGTCAAGGGCTTGCGGTGTTAGCGCATCCAACACGTTATGATTTATCTGCGACCAACATTCGTTATTTGATTGAGTTATTTGCATCGTTAGGTGGGGATGCCGTGGAGTTGCCTCCAAGTATAGAGCCTGCGTCAACACGGCAAATGGTAGATCGTATGATTGAGCAATTTGATCTCGCTGTGTCGATTGGTAGTGATTTCCATGGTGACAATATGCCTTGGATTAAATTGGGTCAAACACCAAGAGTGAAAGAAGGGCAGAGAGGAATTTGGGAAAGTTTTAGGTGAGGTGTAGCTTGACTGATATTAAAAGATTAATAAATAGAACGGTGTCTTCTTATAAAAAAATTAATCACCAAGATCGAGATGGGATGATTATTGATAATCAAAATAGTATTCGTAAAGAAATTATAGAAGCTCGAAGACCTCCTTTTTTGCATATGGAGTCGATTAGTTGCCAGTATGCGATGAAAGGTTTTTGTTTAATTGAAACAGGGGGAGTTAGTCCTGAAGCACTAAGGTTCTTAAATTTATCATTTATGTACAAAGAAGTTGCACAAGAAATTGAATTTAATGAAAACAAAAACTCTGTTTGCATTCAATTGGAGCATGTTCGACGATGCTTATTCAAGCTTGCACCCTTATTACTTTGGTCAATTTTAATTGGAAATAAAAGCTTGGCTAAAAAAATAAGAAATCAGTTTTTATTTTATTTAAATTTAAAAAATGTAACTAGAAACTTGCATTTAGATTATGAGCTTTTCTGCTTATGGCTTTATGAATCTTGGGTCGAAGAGAAATCCGATATCATTCAAAATATTTCAGGTGATTTTAAGCAACTAATAGACCACTGGTATGCGGATGCTGAAAAATTACAGGAAATAGTTATATCTATTTGTGATTTTCATTGCGAGGAAATGGTAGATAATCAAAAAAAACCAGCTTTACCAAGATTTATGTCTCCACCTTGCGATTTAATTCCTTTAGAGATACATGTGATTAATAAATTAAGACAATCTCATTCTTTGAGTAGATTGATTGTTGATCACCCTATTACGAATACCAATATAGCAATAGTTTCGGAGTTTAGTATTGTCGAAGACGATTTTTTAGAATATATACAGATTAATATATTCTGAGATTTTACAGTTCCACTAAAGCAAATTATGATCTTGTGCTTGAATTGGTGGTGGTGTCGGGCGACCTAATGTACCCAATAATTCAATTTCAATTGAACGAACCATTGCGTCTAAAGGTAAGTCATTACTCTGCGTCCCAAAAGGTTCTTCAATTTCAGTGCTGAGTGCATCTAAGCCTAAGAATGTATAAGCTAAAATACCAACTAAGAGAGGTGTCACTAAACCGAGTAGAGAACCTAAACTGAATGGTAACATCACACAAAAGAAGTAAACGGTGCGATTCAGCAAAACTGAATATGCAAAAGGAATAGGTGTATTGGCAATACGGTCACAGCCTGTTTGCATCTCACTTAATGCCGCAACGTGCTGGTTCATTTGCGTATAAATGATATCTGTGATTTCACCTTCTTTAAGTGCTTGCAGCAACTCCCATTGAATCAAGCTCAGCGTATATTGAGGCGCATTATGTTGCTGATAAAGCTGAGTCAGTGCTTGTTGGCTTAAGCCACTAGTTTCAGTGAGTTCGGTTGGATTCACAGTTTGATGGCGTAAACGATCTCGCAACACATTTGCAAAAACAATGACATGTTGAATAATACGCTCACGTCGACCTTGCGAGAGAATACGGCAGTCTCGATCAAAATGACGTGCTGTCGCGATCAAAATTCCCCACAATTTTCGTGCTTCCCACCAGCGTTCATAGCAGGCTGTATTTTTAAAGCCGAGAAAAATTGAAAGAACAACACCAATTAAAGTAAATCCAACCAATGGTATTTCTGGAAAGCGAAATAGATTGATATATTCAACGCCACCAATGATGGCAGAGATCAACATGACAAAGCCTAAAGACGGCAAAATTTTGGGTAAAATCGTCCCGCGCCATGAAAATAGAACTTTAAAAATACTTGGCTGGTCGCGGACAATCATGTTTTTTGAATCGTTAATTTTATGTGTTGATGTTCAGGTCAGATTTGAGCTTTGTCAAGACCAGATTGCTTGATTTTCATAGGTGTGAGCAGTTGTTGTTCAGAAAAAGAAAAATGTGAATCGGGTGAAATAATAAAGTGATCAATCAGGTGTATTTCGAGCAACTTACAGGCTTGTTTAAGCTGTTGGGTCAGATAAATATCTTCAGGTGATGGTTGTGCAATTCCATAGGGGTGATTGTGAGCAATCACAATTTGACTTGCTTGTTGTTGCAATACATAACGGAGGGTTTGATTAATTGAAACACTACAACTGTGCTGCGATCCAAAAAATAGTTTTTTAAAATGCAATTTTCGGAGTTCTGCATCGAGACATAAGACTGCGAAGACCTCTTGCTTTTCACCTTGCAGCTCATAACGTAAATAATCCAGCACCAAAGTTGATGTATTCAGGCATAAGCGTTGTTGATGAAAATAATTATTGAGATAACGTCGTCCGAGTTCTTTGACGGCCATGAGTTGAGAATACTTGGTTGAAGCAATACCATTAAATTGTGATAACTCTTCAAGTGATGCGTCAAAGATAGGATTGAGACCCCCAAAATGTTGAATAAGGATTCGCGCTAGTTCGACAGCGGAGTGTTGCTTGGAGCCTGAGCGAAGAAAGATCGCAAGTAATTCTGCATCCGACAAACTCTGTGCCCCTTGAAGCAGTAAACGTTCTCTTGGTCGTTCTTGTTCTGGCCATGCTTTGATGGATTGTTTTATCTGATGATTCATTTTTATTCACATAATTTTTTTATGGTGATGATTTTTCCAAGCATAAAGGGGCTGTTGATATTTCATCCATGCATTGCGTTATAGGCTAAAACGACATAAACAAGGCATGAAACGCAGGTAATGGCGACCCCCTTGTCAAGTTTCATAACGAATTTTAGGGAAGTTTTAGCCATAACCCTGAGCAAGAGCAAAGCACTGCTTTGATCGCAGCGCAAGGCGAAGCTCGAGGACAGAGACATTTTTTGCCGCTACTGCGTTATGTTCTGCTCATTTAGAATGGCTAAATTTCGCAAAACATGCCTTGTATCGTCTAAAAAACGTCTTCTGTTGCAATGAGAGCTGAAAGCTCGCAAGGTGAAATGTCAACAGCCCCTACTTGGGTATGCGGGTATTTAATGATATTGTGAGCGCCACTGCAACAGAAAGGTAAACTGTTTGTGAGCTTTGATCTAAGTGTTATTCCCCATAAAAACATTATATTAGCGGTTACAGGTGGTATTGCTGCCTATAAAAGTGCCATTTTAGTTCGTCGTTTAAAAGATTATGGTTTTGATGTCCGCGTGGTCATGACACATGGGGCACAAGCTTTTATTACGCCTTTAACTTTCCAAGCACTTTCTGGAAATCCTGTACATACAGAATTGCTAGATCCTGAGGCTGAAGCGGGAATGGGGCATATTGAATTAGCGCGTTGGGCTGATTTGATTTTAGTTGCTCCTGCAAGCTGTGACACGATTGCAAAATTTGCCAATGGTTTGGCGGATGATTTATTAAGTACCTTGTATCTTGCGACCAAAGCGCCTGTGTGGGTTGCACCTGCCATGAATCAGCAAATGTGGGCAGCTAAAGCAACACAACGTAATTTACAAACACTTGTTGAGGATGGTGTGCATGTCATCATGCCTGATGCAGGTGAGCAAGCATGTGGTGATGTGGGTTTAGGTCGTATGCCTGAACCTGAAGATATTGCGCGTCAAGTTGCTGCTTATTTCCACAAAGCACAACGTGCGATTGCAGAGAAATTTGGTTTGTTGGCGGGTAAACGTGTGACCATTACGGCTGGCCCAACGCGTGAAGCAATTGACCCTGTTCGATATATTTCTAATCACAGTACAGGGAAAATGGGTTTTTCTTTGGCAGCAGCATGTTATGCAGCGGGTGCAAAAGTCACTCTAGTTGCTGGGCCTGTGAGTTTGGATACGCCAAATGGTGTAGATCGAATCAATGTGAAGTCTGCAATGCAAATGCTTGATGTGAGTATGGATCAACTCAAACAAGGTTGTGACATCTTCATTGCGACGGCTGCGGTAGCCGATTATCGTGTTGCCGAAGTGGCTGAGCATAAAATCAAAAAAGCAGGGGATGAGCTTGCAGTTTCATTGGTGAAGAATCCCGATATTGTCGCAACGATTGCGCAACAGCAAGAACGTCCATTCATGGTGGGTTTTGCTGCTGAAACACAAAATGTTGAGCAATATGCTGCGGGAAAACTGGTTGCCAAGAAATTAGACATGATCGCGTGTAATGATGTTTCTCGTCCAGATATCGGTTTTGCATCTGATGAAAATGCGATGACTGTATTTTTTGCGCAGTCTTACCATTTGGAAAAGCGCGAGTTAGAAAAAGCATCGAAACAAGAGATTTCACAGCAACTGGTTGAAGCAATTCATGATGCTTTGCTGCAAAAATAATTAAATCGTTCTTTTATCAAAATGCAACGAAATCGTTGCATTTTTTATGTATGCTCAACGCATAGAGCATTTAAAATTTGAACGTCCATTTGAGTTCAAATCATGATGTTCAATCAATCATAGCCACAGTTTTGATAGGGATATCCTAATGATGAAAAAAACTTTAGCCACCGCCGTTATGTTGTCATGTTTTGCATTTAGTAGCACTGTTATGGCTGCTGGTTTAGAAGATGATATGAAAACTTTAGGTAAAAATTATAAGGCGTTTAACCAAGCGACTAATCCACAAGCTGCGACAGCTGCATTAAATAATATGCGTACCGCAGCGGCTCATTCAAAACAATATAAGTTGGCTCCAAATACCACAGATAAAGTCACTAGCTCACCTGCTTTGTTTGAACAAATTATTGTTGAGATTGATAAAGCGAAAGTACTTGTTCAAGCTGGCAAGTTAGATGAAGCGAAAAAACAAGCCAAAAAAATTGCTGAACTACGTGATCAAGGACATAAACATTACATGCATTAATTGATGGAGAGTCGATGCTCTCAATCATGAAGCTGTACTCAAAGGAGTGCAGCTTTTTTATTGTTTTAATACCGTGAAAATCAAAATGTAGACTCAGCATGATTCGGATTTTCACTGAATTCTAAAGTTGATACAGTAAAATAAGAAATGATGAGAGGTGGTGAAATGTCCTCGCAACAACACTACGAGCGTATTGCTCAAGCAATTGACTATATTCAACAGAATTTTCAACAGCAACCGCAGTTAGATGATGTGGCTGCCTATGTGCATCTGAGTCCAGCACATTTTCAAAGACTATTTACTGAATGGGTCGGCACGAGTCCGAAAAAGTTTTTGCAATATATCAGTATTGAATATGCCAAGAAGATTTTAAAACAGGATACAAGTAGTATCTTGGATGTAACATTTGAGACGGGGCTTTCAAGTACCAGTCGCTTACATGATTTATTTATTCAAATTGAAGGCATGACGCCTGCTGAATATAAAAATGGCGGGCAAAACTTAACTATTCATTATCATTTTGCAGAAACTTTGTTTGGTCAGGTTCTGATTGCCTCTACGGATAAAGGGATTTGTGCATTGACATTTGTGGATCAAGCAAACGAAGCATTGACACATTTAAAAGCTCAATTTCCTCAAGCGGCTTTTACTGAGCAAACTGATTCTTTTCAGCAAAATGCGCTTACGCTGTTTCAAAAAGATCGAGATCAATTTGCTGAAATTAAACTGCATTTAAAAGGTACGCCGTTTCAACTCAAGGTCTGGCAGAGCTTACTCAAAATTCCTATGGGGCAACTTTCGACCTATGGTGAGTTAGCACATGCAATTGATCATCCAAAAGCAGCGCGTGCAGTGGGCACGGCAATTGGACGTAATCCTGTGGCATTTTTGATTCCCTGTCATCGTGTGATTCAGTCTACGGGGGTATTTGGAGGATATGAATGGGGAACAACACGTAAGACCGCATTAATCGGTTGGGAAGGGGTTCAGGCACATGCCACAATTTGAATCTGCTCAGATCGCAAGTGTGATTGAAAAAATTAGGACTGCTGATTGGAGTCAGATCAGTGATCAACTACATCAGCATGGTTTTGCAACGATTCAAAAGGTGTTTTCAGCACAGCAATGCCAAACACTTCGAAATGCGTATGTAGATGAATCGTTATATCGTAAAACAGTCAATATGCAGCGTTATCGATTTGGCTTAGGTGAGTACAAATATTTTAACTATCCTTTGCCAGATTTAATCCAACAGCTCCGACGTGAAATTTATCCTTTCTTAGTACCTATCGCAAATGCGTGGTTTGATGTCCTCGGTTTAGGTGATCCATTTCCAAAAGCACATGAAGAATTGTTGAAACAATGTCAGCAACATCAACAAACCAAAGCAACAGCACTGATATTGAAATATCAGCAAGAGGGTTTTAATACCTTACATCAAGATATTTATGGTGATGTGTATTTCCCACTGCAATTGGTGATTGTTTTAAATCAGCAAAATGAGGATTTCATTGGTGGTGAGTTTGTAATAACGCAGCAAAATCCTCGTGCTCAGTCTAAAGCAATGGTGTTACAACCCAATCAAGGTGACATTCTGATTTTCACCACGCAGTTTAAACCTGAACAAGGAGTTCGGGGCTATCATCGTGTGAATATGAAGCATGGTGTCAGCACTGTTTTGCAAGGCGAGCGTTATAGTTTGGGGATTATTTTTCATGATGCTGTGAGTTAGTGTGATGTGGCAGCATATTGATTTAGAGCAGAGCGATTTACGACAGAAACTAAAACGCGGTGAAATTCGTTTTGCTGGAAATCGTCAATTGAAAATCTATGGCACTTTGACATGTCATTCGGGTAAGCGCATGATGAAAACGAATCGTGTCTTTTTTACAGATGAAAGTGAAGCTTTAATGCAAGGTTATCGACCTTGCGGACATTGTATGAAAACAGCATATAAGAAATGGAAAAATGCAATTATTTGATATTGAAGCTGACCCAAAGCAAAACCATTTACCTTATGACGGTACAGTAAATTACTACGGCAAAGTCGTATCATCCCAGCAAGCTGATCATTACTTTGATGTGTTGTTACGCAGTATTGAATGGGAAAATGATCAAGCAGTCATTTTTGGTCGTCAAATCATCACGAAAAGAAAGGTCGCATGGTACGGTGATCGTGGCTATGAATATACCTATTCGAATGTAAATAAATATGCTTTAGCTTGGACGGACGAATTAATAGAACTTAAAGCTTTAGTTGAACAATTGTCAGGTGAAACATTTAATTCATGTCTTCTCAACCTTTACCATACAGGTGAGGAGGGGATGGCTTGGCATAGTGATGGGGAAATTGATCTTAAGAAAAATGGCGCAATCGCTTCGCTAAGCTTTGGGGCAGAAAGAAAATTTGCATTAAAACATAAGCAAACCAAAGAAAAAGTTGAACTGTATTTGGAACACGGCAGCTTACTAGTAATGAAGGACACAACCCAAAGTTATTGGTTACATCGCTTGCCGCCTACGAAGAAAGTCAGCACTGCACGCATTAACTTAACGTTTAGAACCATTGTTGAATGACATAAAAAAAGGACTGATATTCAGTCCTTTTTTGTTGCTATCGTAATAACGATTATGCTTGACCTTGCGCATCAGCATCCGCTTGTAAGCGTTGCATATTTGCTTCAAATTCAGCATCAAAGTTAATTGGTGTAAGCAATAATTGAGGGAAGCTACCCTTAGTCACTAAATCGTTCACCGCTTCACGTAAGAATGGGAACAAGATATTTGGGCAGTAAGCACCTAAGATGTACGGAAGACGGTCTTCTTCAACGCCATCAACCAAGAAGATACCTGATTGAGTTACATCAACGATGAACGCAGTTTCATTTTCGTTATTTGCTTGAACCACAACTTTTAAAGACACTTCATAGTGTGTTGGATCAATTTTTTCCGCCGCAGAAGATAAATTGATATTGAGTTCTGGTTGCCATTGTTTAGTAAATACTTGTGCACCCGGAACTTCAAAAGAAATGTCTTTAGTATAAATACGTTCTAACGCGAGTTGTGGTTGAACTTGTTCTTCGCTCATTGTTTTTCCTTAAATCTTGGAGTGTTGTTAAGCTAATAATTGGTCGAGTTTACCTTCACGCTCTAAAGCATAAAGTTGATCGAAACCACCGATAAATTGATCTTTAATAAAAATTTGAGGCACTGTACGGTGATTGGTACGTTGCATTAACTCAATACGAACTTCTGGCGCTTCATTTGAAAGATTGATTTCTTTAAAAGCAACGCCTTTACGCTCAAGTAATTGTTTTGCACGTACACAGTATGGGCAAGACAGTGTTGAATAAATTGTGACGTTTGGAGTTGTCATCTTATTGCTCCTTAAGCTTTTGCTTTGCTTTTAACGAGGGGTAAGCCTTGTGCTTTCCAGTTGCTGATACCGCCGTCTAAACGATAACTATCGCTATGACCGACTTTCTGCAATGCTGAACCAGCAACTTGCCCTAAGTTACAAATAAAGACCAATGGACGATCACTTGCTTTTAATTCATCAATATGACTTGTGATTTGGCTGTATGGAATGTTGCGGCTACCGCTGATGTGACCATCGCGGAAATCTTTTCCATCACGTAGATCGATCAACATTGCATTTTTTGCTTTGACCAAAATACCTAGAGATTGCGGCGAGATTTTACGACCATTGCGTTGCCCTTCTAAAATAAAGAACAACACGATTAATACGGCAAGCGTACCAAATAAGAAGGGGTGATTCCCCATAAACTCTAACCAGCGTTCCACAAGTCACCTAAAGTTAAAATCAAAATTGATCCTGAGTATAACTTATCTCAATGGTGATCAAAAATGTTAGTTCAAGGGCGAAGCACCAAGAAAGTTAACTTTTTTGTTGAGCTTCTTGAATTTCATCAATAAGACGTAAATAACTGTCTAAACGACGCGGTAAAATTTCACCAGCATCAACCGCTTGTTTCAACGCACAATTTTTTTCATGCGTATGGGTGCAGTTACGGTACTGACATAGTCCAAGATGTGCTTCAATCTCAGGAAAACCTGTACGTACCTTTTCTAAACTAAGATGCCAGAGTCCAAATTCACGGATTCCAGGTGAATCGATCAATGCACCGTTTGTTCCAAATTTAATCAAACGTGTTGAAGTCGTGGTATGTTGCCCAAGTGCAGAGTTCTCTGAAATGACATTGGTTTTCTGTGCTGCATCAGGAACGATGGTATTGATCAGCGAGCTTTTGCCTACGCCTGACTGCCCAACGAAAGCAACAGTTTCATTATCCAAGCGTGCTGCAAGCGCAGACAAATCACCGCGTGAATGACAAACCAAAGTTTCATAACCCAATGCTTCATATTCACTGAGTAGGGTCAGAATCGGATCATTTTCAGTGAGCAAGTCTGACTTATTCAACACCAGTAGGGCTGGAATATTTGCGTCAGCACATGCAACGAGATAGCGATCAATCAATGTCGGTGCTGGTTCTGGTAAAGGCGCGAATACAATCACGATCAGACTGATGTTTGCGGCAACTGGTTTAACTTTATGATAACGGTCTGGACGAGTCAGCAATGACTTTCGTGGATAGATCGCGGTAATGATACCCAGACCTGTATTCGGATCAGCTTGCCATTTTACTCGATCACCTGTGACCAATAATTCTAAGTTAGTACGGGTGTGACAGCGCCAAACACTGTCTAATTCAATCGGTTTCCAGAACGGTTCTGGTTCACCATCAGCGACTTGTGGTTTTTCGGGGTGCTGCTCAGGCACAGATAAAGCTTGTACTTCGAGTTGACGACCATAATGTTGAACAACCAGTCCATCCAAATCCTGCGATGTATCAATGTCGTCTTGACGCGATTTATGCTGTTTTTCAATACGACGTTGCTGCTGTTCGGTTAAACGACGCTTACGAATTAAAGCCATTCATATCCCAAAAAATCCACACTTTGAAGACCGCAAAAATAGCACGAAGCCGCTATAGAATTACAGCCAAGATGTAATTAATTTGCTACTATTGATGTTTTTAAGCACTTTAGAATCGCCATTTATGAGCAGCACCCCAGATACACGATTAATTTGGATCGACCTAGAAATGACAGGTCTTGATACCGATAATGACAAGATTATTGAAATTGCAACAATTATTACAGATGACAATCTTAATATTTTAGCTGAAGGTCCTGTTCTTGCTGTTCATCAATCAGATTTGATTCTAAATGCAATGGATGAGTGGAATACCAAGCAACATGGTCAATCTGGTCTGATTGAACGTGTACGCCGTAGTAAGTTATCTGCACTAGATGCAGAGCAGCAAACGCTTGAGTTCTTAAAAAAATGGGTCAATCCAAAATCATCACCAATGTGTGGTAACTCGATTTGCCAAGATCGCCGTTTCTTGCATCGTTTAATGCCTGAGTTGGAACAATTTTTCCATTACCGTAATTTAGATGTGTCTTCTGTAAAAGAGTTAGCAAAACGCTGGAGACCAGAAATTATGAGTGGTCTGAAGAAAAATGCCTCGCATTTAGCGATGGATGATATTCGTGATTCGATTGCAGAGTTAAAATATTATCGTGAATATTTCTTTATTATGAATCACGACAAAAACTAATCGAGCAAGTTAATTGTTTGATAATTAAAGGAGCGGATGCTCCTTTTTTATTGAATGTAAAAAAATATTGGGCTTGGTTAAAAAATCGCTTAAACTCAGCGTTTTATTGCGAAATATAAAAAGAGAGCATACATGCAAAGTAATAATCCAATTTTAACTCGGGTAGAAACCTATAGTGATTTAGCTGAACCAATGACGATCCAAGGGGCGATTCAAAAATCCGTCCTTTTAACCGTGATTGCTGCGGGTTTAGGCATCGCATTATTTTTCTATTGTGCGATGACTGCAAATCTTTCTATTGCTTATGCCGCTGCAATCGTTGGCGCAATTGGTAGTTTTGTTCTGGCTTTAATTACCACATTTAAATCAAATACTGCACCTGCTTTAGCGATTCCTTATGCTTTATTTGAAGGTGCATTTTTAGGTGGCATTTCCTTTATTTTCCAATTGAAGTTTCCTGGTGTGCCATTACAAGCATTACTGGCAACTTTCATTACGACATTGGTGTTATTTGGTTTATATAAATTCCAAGTGATTCGTGCGACAGAGAAATTTAAATCGATTGTGATCTCTGCGACATTGGCGATTGCTTTGGTATTTGTGGTGCAAATTATTTTACGTTTAGCTTTTGGCTCAACTATTCCTTACATTTTTGAAAGTAACTGGTTGGGCATCGGCTTTGCTGCTTTTGTTGCGGTAATCGCTTCATTAAACCTGATCTTAGACTTTGATTTGATTGAAAATGCTGCGGCACAACGTGCACCAAAATCTTTTGAGTGGTTATGTGGTATCGCATTACTCGCAACTTTAGTTTGGATGTATTACTCATTCATGCGCTTGTTGAGTCTGATCCAAGGTGATGACTAAGCTTTTGCTTAAAAATAAAATCGTCTTCATCTGAAGGCGATTTTTTTATGCAAGATTGTAAAAAAGATGGATTATGCAATTCCGAAATTGCTGGAATATTGGCATGATGTGGTGAAAATTTTTCGAGTGAGAATAAGATGTCACAAGGACTTTTAGCTGGTAAACGTTTTTTAATTGCTGGCATTGCAAGTAAATTATCAATTGCTTACGGTATTGCTGCTGCATTACACCGCGAAGGCGCGGAGCTTGCGTTTACTTATCCAAATGAAAAGTTGAAAAAACGTGTTGATGATTTTGCAGCACAGTTTGGTTCAACTTTGGTTTTCCCTTGTGATGTTGCTGTTGATGCAGAAATTGATGGTGCATTTGCTGAATTGTCGAAACATTGGGATGGTTTAGATGGTGTTGTGCATTCAATTGGTTTCGCACCAGCACATACATTAGATGGTGACTTCACAGACGTGACAGATCGTGACGGTTTCAAAATCGCACATGACATTAGCGCATATAGCTTTGTTGCAATGGCGCGTGCTGCAAAACCTTTATTACAAGCACGTCAGGGTTGTTTATTGACATTGACGTATCAAGGTTCTGAGCGTGTAATGCCAAACTACAATGTAATGGGTATGGCAAAAGCATCTTTAGAAGCGGGTGTTCGTTATTTAGCGTCTAGCTTGGGTGTAGACGGCATTCGCGTAAATGCAATTTCTGCTGGCCCAATCCGTACTTTGGCAGCATCGGGGATTAAATCTTTCCGTAAAATGTTAGATGCCAATGAAAAGATTGCTCCACTAAAACGTAATGTGACGATTGAAGAAGTGGGCAATGCTGCATTGTTCCTTTGCTCGCCATGGGCTTCAGGTATTACTGGCGAAATCATGTATGTCGATGGTGGTTTCAATACTGTCGGTATGAGCCAAAGCATGATGGATGATGAATAATTAGATTGATCTAATTTATTGAATAAAGCCGCTTTGATAGCGGCTTTGTTTTTTTTAGATTGTGAAATACTTACTTTATAACATTACGATTTATGACGAATTTGGAGCGTAGCGGAAAATTTGTCCAACAGCAGCGCCTTGTTAGCTTTGATTATGATGTACGATAAATTTTGCACGTTCATATAATTCGTCAAAGGTTATAATCTCTGGGTTTGTAGTGTTTTTACGCAATAGCTCAAATGACCTTATCTTGTCTTTATTTACTCCATTTTCTGAAACAAACTCGCTCATACTACCAATTACTAGGTACGATTTCGGCTGATAGTTAAAGATTTCTTCACCAGTTGGATTGCCTTGACTATCACTGGGATTAATTTTGCTAGATAGACTCTCGACAGCAGATGAAACAGTACCTTGAACTTGGGCTATCGCACCAGCCAACTCCTTTGATGGTGCCCAGCAGCCCGCCCTATATGGTTTAGATTCAAGCAGCTCAGTAACATGAGTTTTAATTTCAACAAAACAAAGGTTAGAAATTATCCCCTTCGTTTTCATTAACGCATCAACTCTTTTTCCGTGCGAGTCTACACTATGTCCTTGCACAACTTGCTCCAATTTCTTGTCGTCAAGGGTGGATAAGAATATGTATCCCAGCCCATATCCAAATACCCACGGATTCTTTTCAAAGTACTTTTGCCATAGACCTTCATTAGTTGTATTTTTCTTGGACTTAATTGATTCGAAGTAGCTTTGATTAGAAAGAAGTTTCTCGTAGACATCTAGTTGCGTTTTTCGGTAGCCGACTGCAATCAAATCTTCCGTAGTAATTTCAGATTTTAGGACCTCAGCAAATAGTTCTTGGTTTTCGTGGAACAAGCTTTTGACCTGCTTGTCATTCAGTATAATTCGGTTTAATTCTTCATCACTAATATTGACTCTAGATGGATTATCTAAATTAACCGATTGGATATTTCGTATAAATTCTAGGAGCTTACCAATTTCCTCTCCAATAAAGGAGAAGCTGGCATTATGTGGCTTCTCTGTAGCGATAGTATAGCTTTGAATGCTAAGAACAAATATTCCTCGATTGTCTTCAAGAAATTTTGCGGTGATATGTGACTTAGCACCCTCTTTATGCCTCAGTACTACTTCATCTTTGATTTTCGCAAAAGCATATGAGTCGGGTGATTCAATTACCTTAGAAGCAATTCGCACCTTCCTGTCAGAGTTACCAAAGGCATCTAACCTTGGACTAATGTAGGTCTTACCTTCTTTCGGATTTTGATAATCATCCATATCTCAAATTCTTGCTTTGACTGAAGCTAAATAAAGTTATACGGTAAATTTGTCGTATAACCAAAATGAAAATGCCATATAACCAATTTTGTGCTTATCCAATATAATTATATTTGGATCAGCATATGCAACAGCAATATTTACGTCAACACAAAAGCTATGAACAACATCACTTTATAAGTTCTGATCTTATATTTTAGTCTACAATCCGCGGTATATTTAAAATATCTCAATGAGTATAACTAATAATTTGTCATCGAATAATTTATATGCTAATTAATGCTGGTTTTTGTTTAATCAGAAATTCAAATAGAATTTCGATAAACATATTGTTTTTTGTTTTCGGGGTAATTTAAAGCGTGAAAAAAATAGCTGTTGTTTTTGGCTTAGTGATTTTACTTTCACTGCAAGGTTGTGCCGCGGTCATGGCAAGTAAGCAACCAAGTAAAAAGAATTTGACAGTTTTAGAGGTTGGAAAACATCGTAATTATGTGATTTCTGAATTGGGTGCACCAGTCACATCAGAAACCGTAAATGGAGAACGTAAAGAGATTTATACTTTCCAACAGGGTTACTCAAAAGCAGCTAGAGTCAGCCGTACGCTATGGCATACGACTGCGGATATTGCCACGATTGGTCTATGGGAAATCATTGGTTCGCCAACTGAAGTTTATTTCAATGGAGAACAACTTTCTTATGAGGTTGTTTTTGATGATCAAGATCACATAAAAAGTTCTCAGCTCATTCAAAATGAGCCAAAAACTCTAAGTGAGTAAGCAATAACAACTCGTGTGTTATTGCTCAGGTAATTCTTTCACAGGACTTCCACCTAGTGCTTGCATTAAGGTCACATAGGCATTGTATTGACTCTGCTTGGTTTCAACTAAGCTCAGTCGGGCATTCCGTGTGGTCTCTTGTGCATCAAGTAAATTCTTTAATGCAATCGCACCATTACGATAACGAACTTCAGTGAGTCGCTCAGTTTTATCCGCTAATTCAAGATTACGTTGTTGAAGCTGAACTTGTTGGTCAAGTTGAGTGCGATTCGATAACGCATTTTCTACATCAGCAAACGCTTGGTATAACGTTTGACGATATTGAGTAATGGCTTTCTCATATTCAAGATCACTAATCGCAATATCTTTCTTCATATCATTATATTGAAGAAAGGGCAGACTTAAACTTGCGCCTAAGGTGAGTGCAGGATTCTGCAAAAGTTGAGTCAGAGATGTACTCGAAGACCCCAAATTTCCAGTCAGATTAATCGACGGATAATAACTGGCTTTGGTTGCATCTTTACTGGCTAACGTTTTACGAAGACGTAACTCTGAGGCTTGTAAATCAGGGCGGCGAGATAAAATATCTGCGGGTAAACCAACAGCGATATTGGGTAATGCATTACGCGGTAATTTAGCAGGTTCTTGAATGTTCAGTTGTTGTACAGGTTCATGTAGCAGTACAGCGAGAGCAGTACGTGTTTCTACACGTTGTTGCTCGATCTGACTCAAACTTGCTTTTTGACTTTGCACTGATTGTTCAGCTTGCGTGAGATCTAAGCCAGAAACCGCACCCGCTTTATATTGCGATTGAACTAAATTATAAATCTTTTGAGTCGAGGCTAAGTTTTGTTGAACGGTTTGATAACGTTCATTGAGATAGCCCAATTGCCAATACAGTTTTGCAGTTGTTCCTACCAAACTTTGTGCCGTTGCTTGTAAGTCTTGAGCACTAGCGAGCGCTTCCCAGCGGCTGGCTTCTGTTTGATTGGCGAGTTTTCCAAACAAATCGAGTTCATAACTTACACCGACACTAGCAGATAAACCACGATCTGAACCATCGCCTGAACGTAGATCATAGTTATGACCTGTCGAGACACTTGAGCTGGTGCGGATGCCTTGTTGATTTGCAGCCAAGCCTGCTTGTAAGCGGGCTTGCTTCAGTGTGATACCTGCAACACTTAGATCACTATTTGTCGCCAAGACTTGATCAATCAACTGATTGAGCTGAGCGTCATTAAATAATGTCCACCATTGGTCTGTAAGCGCTACGCTTTTATTGGTTTGCGCATTATATTGGTATTGCTGCGGAACTTGTACAGATGGTGCGTTGTAAGGTGTTTTGACAACAGCAGAGCAGCCAGCCAGAGAACTTGTGAGTGCTAGTGCAAGTCCTAATTTGTTTAAATGAAAAGACATACTCAAATTCCTTATTCTCTTGCTAAAGCTGCAACTGGATCGAGTTGTGCTGCATTTCGTGCGGGTAAGAAACCAAAAACAATACCGATCAAACTTGAGCAGACAAAGGCCGCAACAATAGATGTGGTTGAATAACTCATTTCAATCACACCTTTCGCAAAATGCCCGATAATTTGTCCAATACCTAAAGACAGAAGTACACCGAGTACACCACCCAGTAAGCAGACCAAAATCGCTTCGATCAAGAACTGCTGCAAAATATCACTTTGTCGAGCACCGACCGCCATACGAACACCAATCTCCTGAGTCCGTTCTGTCACAGAAACCAACATAATGTTCATCACGCCGATGCCACCGACGACCAGTGAAATCACCGCAATCGCTGAAATTAGCAGTGTCATGGTTGCAGTGGTCTGTTGAATCGTTTCACGAATACTGTCTGAGTTTTGAGTAAAGACATCTTGTGCGCCGTGGCGTTGCTCAAGCAACGTCAAAATTGCATTTTCAGCCGCACTACTTGGATATTCATCTTTAATACGAACAATGATGCTACGCACATTAGACTGACCTAACATGCGGCTCATGACCGTTGAATAGGGGAGATAGACATTTAAGCTGTCTGAATTTCCCATAAAGCCTTTTTCAGCATCAATCACACCAATGACACGACTCGGCACACTTCCCAATAAGATCACTTGTCCGAGGGGATTTGTTCCATCAGCAAAGAACGTTTTTTCAGTATTGGTGTCAATGACCACGTCTTGCGCACGTTGAGTCACACTGTCTTTATCAAAAGCTTGTCCAGACTTAAAGGTCATGCCTCGAACATAGAAGAAGTCAGAACTCACGCCATTGACGGTCGCCGAGGCTTCCGTTTCTTTAAAGCGTAAAGTGACGCTTGTATTCACAGAAGGGCTGACACCATCGACATAGGGTTGCTCAGCTAAAGCTTCACCATCGGCAGGAACGAGCGTTTTGGTTTGTGAGGCTCTTGAATTATCACCAAAGCCACGACCTTGATATACGGTGATGGTGTTGGTTCCGAGACTGCTGATATTTTCCAAAATCTGTTTTTGTGAACCATTACCGAGTGCAACAACAGACACTACAGAGGCGATCCCGATAATGATTCCGAGCATGGTCAAAAAGGTTCGCATTCGATGTGCATTCATGGCAAGCAGTGCCATACGGAATGCTTCACCCAAGCGATCTAGAAAAGATCGCCATGCAGAGGTTTTCTTCTGCGGTGTTCTTTGTAGTGTTTGACGTTCTAAATCGGCATCATCATTTTCAGGTGTATTTGCGCGGTCTGAGATGATATTACCGTCACTAATCTCAATGATACGTGTCGCATTTTTTGCAACATTCATATCATGGGTGACTAAAATAATAGTATGACCTTTGGCATTGAGCTCACGTAAAATACGCATCACTTCAATACCGCTATTCTTATCCAATGCACCTGTGGGTTCATCGGCAAGAATCACATCGCCACCATTCATCAGTGCGCGTGCAATCGAAACACGTTGTTGCTGACCACCTGAAAGTTGGCTTGGACGATGATGTAGACGCTCTTCTAACCCAAGTTCAGAGAGCAATTCCGCTGAACGCTCTTGACGTAGATGGCTCTCTACACCCGCATAGATCGCAGGAACTTCAACGTTGCCCGATGCAGTTAAATCACCAAGCAAATGATAGCGCTGGAAAATAAAGCCAAAATATTCACGACGTAATTGTGCAAGTTCATCAGGTTCAAGCTGTCTCGTCTCACGGCCACTGACTAGATAGCTTCCGTCTGTTGGTTTATCCAGACAGCCTAATATATTCATTAAGGTTGATTTACCTGATCCTGATTGCCCAACAATCGCAACCAATTCACCTGCATAAATCTTTAAATCAATGCCTTTGAGAATTTGGACTGTACTTTCACCCGCAGGGAATTCCCGAGTCAGTTTGCTGACTTCAAGTAGCGGCTGTGATGA
Organism: Acinetobacter sp. NBRC 100985; assembly: GCF_000241225.1. Lineage (NCBI taxonomy): Bacteria > Pseudomonadati > Pseudomonadota > Gammaproteobacteria > Moraxellales > Moraxellaceae > Acinetobacter > Acinetobacter sp. NBRC 100985. Next base: position 29,382 of record NZ_BAEB01000006.1, read on the forward strand.
ATGTGTTTGATTTTGAGTCATATTACATTCTCATTGCACGTTGATTGCTACGTTTTGCTGATTCATTTGAACTATCAGTTGCATCAGCAATCACAACTTGATCACCTTGTTTAAGTCCTTTCAGGACTTGCGCTGTCACGCGGTTATTAAGACCAATCAGAACAGGTTGAGGCTTCGCCGTGCCATCAGCTTGCAAGACACGCACCATGCCTGTTGTCGCTTTACCTTGAGACACGAGTGCTTTTTCTTGATCGGTTAACTCTAAACGTTTTGGACGTTGTGCATTTGCTGTTTCAGGTTTTTGTGTGGTATCAGTTGATGCATTATTTTTACTGCTTTGTTTTTGATTTGAACGCTTGCTTTGAATCGCAGCCGCAGGAATGGTTAACGCATTTTTTGCTTCCGCTAATACAATATAAACTTGTGCAGTCATATCAATACGAAGCTTGCCATCATCATTGGGCACATCAAATAAAGCGTTATAGTAAATTGCAGATGTTGAAGACGATGAACTGGTCGTCGTGCTTTCTGTATTGATTGAGTCAGGAGCTGGCTCTACTTGGCGCAAGGTTGCATAGTGTTTCTTCTCGCTATTTCCCAACGTTGTGAAATACACCGTTTGACCTTTTTCAACTTTCATGACGTCCGCTTCTGAAATTTGTGCTTTGACAGTCATAGTGTCTAAAGTCGCTAATTTCACAATGGTTGGTGCGGTTTGATTGGCGTTTACGGTTTGACCTTCCTCTGTCACGATTGCAACAATCGTTCCATTCATCGGTGCAACGATACGGGTATAACCCAAGTCTTCTTTTGCTGTCGCCAGTGTTAAGCGAGACTGCTCAATTTGTGCATTGATCGCTGCGATTTGCGCTTGAGCGGTTTTGTAATTTGCCAATGCAGTCTCAAGCTCAGCGCGGGAAGTTGCATCTTGGCTATACATCGCTTGTTGGCGTTTGTATTCTGCTTCAACTTTTGCTAAATTCGCTTGTTGTACAGCCAGTTGAGCTTGTTGATTTTTAATGCTTGCTTCCGCTGTTTTTAAATCATTTTCTTGTCGAATCGAATCAATTTGCGCAATCAATTGACCTTGTTTTACTTGGTCACCCAATTGCACATACATTTTTTTCACCTGACCAGACACCTGTGCGCCGACACTCACCATTTTGGTTGCTTCAAGTACACCTGTCGCTAATACTGAATCTTCAATATCGCCACGAGAGACTTCTGCACTAATGTACTGTGGTTGCTGTGCTTTGGGTTTAAAGAACATCCATCCGAGTGCTGCAATGATGAGCACGCCGATAGCGATCATAATAATTTTGCGAGATGGTATTTTTTTAGACGTTGTTTTTGGCATGGCGACAGGTCAAAAGTGAGAACTGGGCTTAGTATAAAAGTGAAATAAGGATAAAACGTGAATATTTTTAATCTAGAATGAGAATTATTTTCTATTTTTCCACATACTTATTTTATAAATATCTGATAAATACTTTCGATCCCAGCCTCCGCGTTACTTGCAAGTGCAATGCCGCCGTGCGGTGGAAGTGTGTATTCACGCGGATTGATCCGAATCAAGTTGGGTGCAAAGCGCTCACTGAAATATCGTACAGTTGGAATTGCTGTACCTGCACCGATTTCAATCACGATCGGATTGCGATGTACTTTGATGAAGTGATCCAAACGCTGACCTTGTAGGTGATGTCGATGGCTTAACCAATCATAGTCATCAAACATTAAAATATTAGGACGCGCTAAATGACCGCAGTGAGGACAGTGCGGTAAATCGCCTAACCATTGGCACTCTTGATGATCAATTTCAGGAGAGATATCATCTGCTGACCAAATCTCTTGCTGGCAAGATTTTAGACATTGTACATGATGAATTGACCCATGACATTCATAGATGTTGGCCGAGTCAAAGCCCGCTTTTTGAAATTGCCCATCGACATTTGAGGTAAAGATAAAATAGGGTAGTTGTAATGTTTCTGCCAATTGCTTGAGTAAAGTAAATCCTCGATGCGGTTTAGTTTGACGATAGAGAGCTAGTCGATGTCCGTAGAATCCCCATGCTAAACGTGGGTGACGTCTAAAAGCGGCAGGATTGGCTATTTCAGTAAAGTCGATTCGTTGTTTTCCAAGCTCAGGGTAAGCTTGCCACATGCCATGATTGCCTCGAAAATCAGGTAAACCTGAGTCCACTCCCATACCCGCACCTGCTGAAATGATTAAGCTGTCAGCGCGTTGAAAGGCTACTTTAATTTTCTGAATTTGATCTGGGCTTAGACCGAACATCATTGCTTTCACCTTGTTATTATTATCTTGAATTTAGATCTTATTTTAAGCAGATTGAATAAATAATGTTTTTCCACATAATTCGCTGACAGCTTGCAGCATTAAATGCTCAGCGCTTTCTTTCGACATGCCTTTAATCGATGCATCGATACGTAATAATAGCTCTGGCCAAGTGAGAAATTGCCGAGGGTTTAGGCGACGTAAAGCTTGCTGATATTGTGAAACTTTGGTTTTCCAAATTCCGAGTTGTAATGCATTGTGTGGTTGCTCAAAAAGTTGCATCAGTAAACGCATTTCTTTACTGAGTGTCCATAAGATCAAACTGTCAGGCTCTCCAGCGGCAAGCAAGTATTGATAGATTTTGACAGATTGAGCCAAATGACCTGCCAATAATGCATCGCTTAAATCATAGGTGGTATAGCGCGATTGATCCTGTAAACATGCATAGAGCTGCTCAATTTGAATTTGCTTAATATCAGGAAAGGTATCCGCAACGCGCATCAAACTATTTTTTGCTGCGAGGAGGTTATGCTCATGATGTTGCATTAACCATTGCCATGCATCATTGTTGAGTGTGATCCCCAATTTTTCTGCTTCGATGGTAAGGATGCGTTGACGATCTTGAGGATAGTTTGCAGTAAGCGGGACAACAACACCATTCGCTTCAACGACTTGGAAAAATGCTGACTTTAGACTGCTGCTATCCTGTTTTGGTAACACAATTAACAGTAAGTTATGTTCATTATGTTGAATATAGCTTTTAAGTAGTTTTAATCCATTTGCATCAGGTTTGATATTGCCGTGTACTTCAATCGCAAGCTGCTGAGAAAATAGTGACAAACTATTCAATGCATTAAAGACATTTTTCCAGTCATTTACACTGCTAATGTCATAGCGTTGACGCTCAACTTCTTGCTGTTGCCAGCTTTTACGAAAAGCATCTAGCAGATTTTGTTCAAGTAAAGGCTCTTGACCATGCATAATCCATGCGCCACGAGCCTCATCTACACGTTTTAATGCTTGAACATAATCTAGTTTCATAAGTCGTAATTATGACTGTGCTTTAGGTAGACGGTTTGCTGCGATTTGACGTGTGATTTGTTGTGCCACATCGTCAATGACAATCTTGTCTAAATAAGATTCTTGTTGGTTGTCGGTATTCACTGTTGCAACGTCGTATTGATAACTACGAGAGGCAGTCAATGTCCGTGGTTCTGTGATTTTATTGCCTTGACGATCTTCGATTTGGAATGTGACCGTTAGACGTAGTAATACTTCTGTTAATTTACCGTTTAGGAGTTGACGGCGAGGCGTGTAATCCAAAATACGAAGCACATAAGCATCGTTGGAATTGCTGAGTTGTACGCCTGTTGCACTTAAATAAATGCTAAGTCGATTTTCTAGTTCATCAGTATTATCAGGTAATACCAATGTGAGCTTGTTATAAACCAACGGCGTCGCTGTTGGGTTACTGCCTTTTAAATGGAAGCCACAACCGACTAAGCCTGCACTTAGGCCTAAAGTTAATACAACTGCTGCAACACGTTGAACTAAATGCATGCTTTGTCCTTATGATATTCCATCAAACATGGAAGATTTAAACTAAATAAATTGACCATATTTTAGAATCAAAGCCCGTTGAATGACAGCGGGCTTTGATGAGGTTTTGTTTATTGCTTTTAATCTGCCTTCTTTAAAGGGAGTCTTACAAGCTTTTAAACCACCAAGTTCACGAGTTTATTTGGCACAACAATTTCTTTTTTAGTCGGGCCAGTTAAGAATTGTTGCACTTCTGGTAATGCTTTTGCCAAAGCCAATAAATCATCTTTAGATATATCGACAGCCACATCTAACTTACCACGAAGTTTACCATTCACTTGTACAACAATCGTTTGCGTATTACGTGTCAATGCAGATTCATCAACTTGAGGGAACTCAGTCGTTGTTAAATCTTGTCCAAACTGAGCTAAAAGTGTTTGGCTCAAGTGTGGTGCAAATGGAGCAAGTAAAGTGAGTAATGTTGTGATTGCTTCACGAGCAACAGCCACATCATTGTCATCTTTTGCTTCAAATTTGTTGCTAGCATTTAATAGTTCCATCAATGCTGCAATTGCAGTATTGAAGGCGTGGCGACGTTCGATGTCATCACCCACTTTTTGGATCGTTTCATGGGTTTTACGACGAAGATCTTGCGCATCTTTCGACAAATTCGCAGTGTCAATAGCCGTTGCTTGATTGCCATTTTCTAGGAAACCAGCAGCCAAACGCCATACGCGTTTCAAGAAGCGGTTTGCGCCTTCAACACCTGCATCAGACCATTCTAATGATTGATCTGGTGGTGCAGCAAACATCATGAAAACTCGTGCTGTATCTGCGCCGTATTGATCAATAATTGCTTGTGGATCAATACCGTTGTTTTTCGACTTAGACATTTTTTCTTGTCCACCGATAACAACTTCTTGACCATCACCTGAATATTTAGCAGAAAGGATACGACCTTTTTCATCGCGTTCTAATTCGATATCAGCAGGGTTAAACCACGTTTTTTTGCCACTTTCAGCTTCACGATAGAAGGTGTCTGCTAAAACCATGCCTTGAGTCAACAAGTTAGTAAATGGCTCGTTGCCTTGTACCACACCTTCATCACGCATCAACTTATGGAAGAAACGTGCATAAAGTAAGTGCAAGATGGCATGTTCAACACCACCGATGTATTGGTTTACTGGAAGCCAGTTTTGCGCTGCTTCAGGTTTGACCATACCACCTGTAAAGTCAGGAGATGCGTAGCGTGCATAATACCAAGACGATTCAACAAACGTGTCTAAGGTATCTGTCTCACGACGTGCATCGCCGCCACAGCTTGGACATTTAGTTTCGTAGAATTCAGGCATTTTATTCAGTGGGTTACCTGAACCATCTGGTACGACATCAGTTGGTAACACGACTGGCAATTGATCTTCTGGCACTGGTACTTGTCCACAAGTATTACAGTTGATCATTGGAATCGGGCAACCCCAATAACGCTGACGAGAGACACCCCAGTCACGTAAACGGAATTGAACCTTAGCATTTGCTAAATTCTGTGGTTCTAATTTTGCAATCAAGGCATCAAAAGCAGCTTGGAATTCAAGACCATCAAACTCGCCAGAATTTACGAGTTTACCTTCTTTAGAGCCGTACCATTCTTGCCATTCAGTTGCTGAGTATTCAGCATCGTCAGCGCCTTTGGCATCAATCACTTGCTTGATAGGCAAGTTAAACTTATTGGCAAACTCAAAATCACGTTCGTCATGTGCAGGAACAGCCATCACTGCGCCAGAACCATAAGACATGAGTACATAGTTTGCGATCCAGACAGGAAGTTCTTCACCCGTTACAGGGTGTTTTACGAACAAACCTGTTGCCATGCCTTTCTTTTCAGCAGTGGCTAAATCAGCTTCTGCTACTGAACCCATGCGGCATTCTTCAATAAATGCAGCCAGCTCAGGATTATTCTCAGCTGCTTTCAAAGCCATTGGGTGCTCTGCTGCAACAGCAACATACGTCACACCCATTAAGGTATCAGCACGCGTGGTATAAACCGTTAAGTCATCTGCATAGATTTCAGTATTGGCAGAAGGGAAAGTGATTTCCATCCCTGTAGAACGACCGATCCAGTTACGCTGCATCGTGAGGACTTGTTGTGGCCAACCATCTTTTAATGTGTCTAAATCGTCTAATAATTCTTGTGCATAGTCAGTGATGCGGAAGTAGTACATTGGAATATCACGTTTTTCTACCAATGCACCTGAACGCCAACCACGACCATTTTCCACCTGTTCATTCGCAAGTACAGTTTGGTCTACAGGATCCCAGTTCACTGTTGAAAGCTTACGATAGATCAAGCCTTTCTTATAAAGTTGTACAAATAACCATTGTTCCCAGTGGTAGTACTCTGGAGTACAAGTCGCAAATTCACGGTCCCAGTCGACAGACAAGCCCAATTTTTTTAATTGGTCACGCATATACGCGATGTTTTCAAATGTCCATTTTGCTGGTGCTACTTGGTGTGCAATCGCTGCATTTTCAGCAGGTAAACCAAAAGCATCCCAACCCATTGGCTGTAAAACGGTTTCGCCTTTTAAACGATAAAAACGGCTGATCACGTCACCAATCGTGTAGTTACGCACATGCCCCATATGCAGCTTTCCACTTGGATAAGGGAACATCGACAGGATATAGCGATGTTTGCCCTCTACAGTGTCAGCAACTTTAAAAACTTTGCGATTGTCCCAGTCTTGTTGAACTTGAGGCTCAATGGCGCTTGCTTGGTATTCGGAGTCAATGTGAGAAGTCGTCATAGGGATATGCGATACAACAAAAAATAAAAATAAGATTGCCGCACAGCATAGCGCAAAATCGTATGAAATGTCAGTGATTAGATCGGGATTTTATCTTCAAGGCGGTAGAGAAGCCGCCACCTTGAAAATAAACAAAAGTGAATGGATATGGATTAGTAGTTAGAGTTTGCTGCAGGAGGGGCAGGCGGTGGTGGTGCATCACCTTTTGGAGCTGAACTAGATGCTGCTGGTGCTACAGTGGTTGTATTGACAGGTGGAGGGTTATTTACTTGTTTTGCATCACCTTGCTCTGGTTGAGTTTGTACAGGAGGGCGTTGGATATTGCTGCCATAAGTCGAAACTTTATCCAAGCGTTTAGCACCTTTGGGTGGTGGCGTTGCGGTGTAGTGCGTCGATCCATTTGCATCCACCCATTTGTAATACTGCTGTGCATAATTATGGCTAGAACCCAATAATAATGCTGTTGTCGTGGCTGTGTATAAGATTGTTTTTAAATAAGATGATTTCATATTTGATCTCCCCAAGAGAATTTTGTCTATATTCGATCAAAGTGCATAAATGTGCTGTCTACAATGCCGAGTTTTACTAAAAAAGAAAATAGTTTTTTGATAAAAGGGTGGATTGCTATGATTAGAACGGTTTGCTTAAAAAAACGACAGCTAAAAAATATTCGTTAAAATCTCTTTCTTTATCCTTGACATTGTTTATGAAAGCAACAAAAATGCTTGCTTTAGTTTTATATGCGTTTATTTGATCACCCTTCGAATAAATGTCATGGCTTGCAATGGACATTCTTTCTAGCCGAGAGAATGCTGTTTTGAAATATGTTTATCCCAGCATATTTCGATTCGAGATGTCATCAAGTTTATACGGCTGATGAGTCTCAGAAAATTTTTCCTATTGCAGCAAAAACGAGTAGAATACGCACACTTATAAGAAGTGCAAAAGTTAATGAATGAACACAATTTATGTCTCCCATAAATTGTGCAAACACTAGGGTGAATCACGTTGGAACTTTTATCTGGTGGTGAAATGCTCGTTCGTGCGCTTGCGGACGAAGGCGTAGAGCATGTTTTTGGGTATCCAGGCGGCGCTGTATTACATATTTATGATGCGCTATTTCAACAAGACAAAATTAACCATTACCTCGTTCGTCATGAGCAAGCTGCTGGTCACATGGCAGATGCATACTCACGCGTAACTGGCAAAACTGGTGTAGTTCTTGTAACTTCTGGTCCCGGTGCAACAAACACAGTGACTCCAATTGCAACTGCTTACATGGACTCAATCCCAATGGTGATTTTGTCTGGTCAGGTTGCGAGCCATTTAATTGGCGAAGATGCATTCCAAGAAACTGATATGGTGGGTATTTCTCGCCCAATCGTAAAACACAGTTTCCAAGTGCGTCATGCCAGCGAAATTCCTGCAATTATTAAGAAAGCATTCTATATCGCTTCATCTGGTCGTCCAGGCCCTGTTGTTGTTGATATTCCTAAAGATGCAACAAACCCTGCAGAAAAATTTGCCTACGAATATCCTGAAAAAGTGAAAATGCGCTCATATCAGCCACCTTCACGTGGACATTCAGGTCAAATCCGTAAAGCGATTGATGAGCTTATCACTGCGAAACGCCCAATTATTTATACGGGTGGTGGTGTTGTTCAAGGCAATGCTTCAGAGCTATTAACAGAACTTGCTCACCTTTTAGGTTATCCAGTAACAAATACCTTAATGGGCTTAGGTGGTTTCCCGGGTAATGATCCACAATTCGTGGGCATGTTAGGGATGCACGGGACATATGAAGCGAACATGACGATGCATAATGCAGACGTTATTTTAGCGATTGGCGCGCGTTTCGATGACCGTGTGACCAACAACCCTGCAAAATTCTGTCTCAATGCAAAAGTCATTCATATTGATGTAGACCCTGCAACTATTTCTAAAACGATCATGGCGCACATTCCAATTGTAGGAGCTGTAGAGCCTGTTCTTCAGGAAATGTTGGCACAACTCAAACAAATGAATGTGTCTAAGCCAAATCCTGAAGCGATTGCTGAATGGTGGTCTCAAATCAATGAGTGGCGTAAAGTTCACGGTTTGAAATATCAAACACCTACTGATGGTTCAATGAAGCCGCAGCAAGTTGTTGAAGCATTATGCAAAGTGACCAATGGTGATGCGATTATCACGTCTGACGTGGGTCAACACCAAATGTTTGGTGCTTTGTACTATACCTACAAGCGTCCTCGTCAATGGATCAACTCAGGTGGTCTAGGGACTATGGGTGTTGGTTTACCGTACGCGATGGCAGCCAAACTTGCTTGCCCAGATCAACAAGTGGTTTGTATTACAGGTGAAGCATCGATTCAGATGTGTATCCAAGAGCTTTCGACATGTAAGCAATACGGCATGAATGTCAAAATTCTTTGCTTAAATAACCAAGCTTTAGGCATGGTAAAACAATGGCAAGACATGAACTATGAAGGACGTCATTCAAGTTCATATGTTGACTCATTACCTGACTTTGCAAAATTGATGGAAGCATATGGTCACGTCGGCATTCAGATTAATCATGCAGATGAGTTGGAATCTAAATTAGCTGAAGCGATGGCAATTAATGATAAATGTGTATTCATTAATGTCATGGTAGACCGTACTGAACACGTATATCCAATGTTGGTTGCGGGTCAGTCAATGAAGGATATGTGGTTAGGTAAAGGGGAGCGTACGTAATGAGACATATTATTTCTGTACTCGTTGAGAACGAAGCAGGTGCGCTTTCTCGTTTAGTTGGTTTATTTAGTCAACGTGGCTATAACATTGAAACACTCAATGTTGCACCGACTGAAGATGAGACATTATCTCGTTTGACGCTGACAACCTATGGCGATGATCACAAAATCGAGCAAATTACCAAACAGTTGAACAAGCTTGTTGAAGTGGTAAAAGTGGTTGATTTATCTGAAGGTGCGCACATTGAGCGTGAGCTCATGTTAATTAAAGTGAAAGCTTTAGGTGCTGCCCGTGCGGAAATCAAGCGTACAGCTGATATTTTCCGTGCACAAATCGTAGATGTTACACCGACTACATATACGATTCAGATTGCAGGGACTACCGATAAGATCGATGGCTTTATTGATGCGCTTGCAGAGAACACAATTCTTGAAGTTGTACGTTCTGGTGTATCGGGTATCGCGCGCGGTGAAAAGGTTTTAACAATTTAATAGGCTGTCCCCAATTCTTCATAGTGAAATGCAAGAATTGGGAGTTTACAAAAGATCTGTCCTTGTACAACAAGGGAAATGACAAAAATTTTAGCGGAGAAAACAGATGCAAATTTTTTACGATAAAGACTGTGACTTATCTATCATCCAAGGTAAGAAAGTTGCGATCATTGGTTATGGTTCACAAGGTCATGCTCACGCACTTAACTTGAAAGACTCTGGCGTAGACGTAACTGTTGGTTTACGTGCTGGTTCAACGTCTTGGAAAAAAGCTGAAAACTCTGGTCTTAAAGTATCTGAAGTTCCAGCTGCTGTTGCTCAAGCTGACTTAGTGATGATCTTGACTCCAGATGAGTTCCAAGCTCAGCTTTATCGTGACGTAATTGAGCCAAACATCAAAGAAGGTGCAACGTTAGCATTTGCTCACGGTTTCTCTGTTCTTTATAACCAAGTAGTTCCACGTAAGGACTTAGACGTAATTATGGTTGCGCCTAAAGCACCAGGTCACACTGTACGTTCAGAATTCCAACGTGGTTCAGGTGTTCCTGACTTAATCGCAATTCACCAAGATGCTTCTGGTAATGCACGTAACGTTGCGCTTTCTTACGCATCAGGCGTAGGTGGTGGTCGTACTGGTATCATCGAAACTTCTTTCCGTGAAGAAACTGAAACTGACTTATTCGGTGAGCAAGCAGTTCTTTGTGGTGGTGCTGTTGAATTGGTTAAAATGGGCTTCGAAACTTTGGTTGAAGCTGGTTATGCACCAGAAATGGCTTATTTCGAATGTCTACATGAGCTTAAACTCATCGTTGACTTGATGTTCGAAGGTGGTATTGCTGACATGAACTATTCAGTATCTAACAATGCTGAATATGGTGAATACGTAACTGGTGTTGAAGTAATCAACGAACAGTCTCGTGAAGCTATGCGTAATGCATTGAAACGTATCCAATCTGGTGAATATGCGAAGATGTTCATTCAAGAAGGTGCGTTGAACTACCCATCAATGACTGCTCGCCGCCGTCAAAATGCTGCTCACGGTATCGAAGTTACAGGTAATAAATTACGTGCGATGATGCCTTGGATTCAAGCAAACAAAATCGTTGATAAAGAAAAGAACTAATTTCTCGAATCAATTGATTTGAATGTTAAGACCCACTCTATTTGAGTGGGTCTTTTGTATTTATTGTTACGTACCTCAAAAAATGAAAGCAGTGCTTTCATCTTTGTTCCTTGCGTAGGGCGAAAGCGATGCTTTCTTATTCCCTACTCAGGATTCAAGCAAACAAAATCGTAGATAAAGAGAAAAACTAAGTTTTTCATTTATCCCAAAAAGCCTCGTTGAATACGGGGCTTTTTTATTTTGATAACAGAGTTATAACAATTTTGATTAAAAAAAAGCCTAATATAGAAATGTTAAATGGCGAATCAAAGCGATTTAAACGTGACAAAAACAACAAGATTGCTGCATTCTTCGATATTGCAGTTCAATTTAAAATCAACAAGAAAATACAAAGTTTAATTTTAAAAATATCTAGCTAAAATAATTAAGTCTTTTGGTCAAAAAGTTGTAATAAAAAAACAATACTTTTCATTGGTTTGAAATGATTATATGTTTTTATTCTATTGATTTATAAAGTGAAAAAGACTTGACCTTATGCTAGATGATGTTATTGTTAAGGAAAGTTTATGAATACACAATTTGTATCTTTTTTGAGTGTGAAGGATCGTTCTGATTTTGAGCAATTCGCTCAACAAATAAAAAAAAGTACTGAATAATCATGGAAGTCCTTTATGGTACACGTTGATTACGATAGCACATTGGTCATCGTTTCCATTCTGGTTGCAGTAGCAACTTGTTATGCTGCAGTTTCAATGGAAGAACTCGTTTTCAAAGCAGCTTATAAAAAGTTTGAAAAAAGCATATTGGTGACGAGCGGCTTAATCTTAGGATTAGCAATATGGGCAATGCACTTTGTGGGAATGCTGGCTAGCCACTTGCCAGAAGGCTATAATTTTGACGTTAGTTTAACCATACTTTCTTATCTCGTTGGGGCTATTGCTTCTGTCTTTGCTGTTTGGTTAACAACCCGTCCAACATTACCGATGCCGCGTTTAATTCTTGGCGCAGTTTTTATGGGGCTGGGAATTTCGGGGATGCACTACACAGGGATGCTTGCGCTATCTGTTGAACATCACCAAATGCGTTACGATCCTTTACTGGTGATCTGTTCGGTTTTGATCGCGATTTGTGGTTCTGGGCTTAGCTTTTTATTCGTTTTTAAATATAAAACAGCCGTAAAGTATCGAACTGGACTGAAAGCGATTGTTGCAGTGCTCATGGCATTGAGCATCGTCGGTATGCATTATACGGGAATGGCCGCAACCTCTTTTGATGAGAGTATCGCAAAAGTTCTCAGTGCAGCTCAGACAGAACAAAGCGTATTACTGTTCACCATTATCTTTATTACGAGTTTGGTTTTTGTTGCCGGATTTGCGGTGGCTGTGCTTGAAGCTCGCTTAGAACAGCGTAATTTACAACTTACAAGAATCAATAGAGAGCTTGCAGCTCAATCTTTACATGATTCATTAACCAAATTACCCAATCGTTTATTTTTAACTGATTATGCAGAAGTCATCTTTAGCCATCATCGTTTAAGTGAGCAAAAGGCCGCTTTCTTATATATTGATTTAGATCGTTTTAAATCTGTGAATGATGCTTTCGGACATCATATTGGTGATCAGCTCCTGATCAAAATGGCAAATCGCTTACATGATAAGTTAACACCCTCTCAGAAGTTATTTCGCATTGGTGGTGATGAGTTTGTTCTGATTTCTGAAAACACAGATATGAATGAAGCGATGCAACTCGCCGAAGAAATTCTTCATTTCATTCAAGAAACCTATCTTATTGCAAATAAAGAAATCAATATTTCAGCTAGCCTTGGAATTGCGATGTATCCTGAACATGGAACCAATGTTCAAGATTTGTTGATCAATGCTGATGTTGCCATGCTGGCATCCAAAGAGCAGGGCAGAAACACGTATACGATTTTCCATTCGATGAGTGATCAGCAAGACGTTCGCAGTCAGTCTAAATTGATTAATGATTTATATAAAGCCGTTGAGGAACAGCAATTTGTTCTTTTCTATCAACCTAAGTTCACTGCAAATTATGAAATTTGTGGCGTTGAAGCTTTAATTCGTTGGAAACATCCAAGTTTAGGGTTGCTTACTCCGCAAATGTTTATTGAGGGGGCGGAGAAAACGGGACTTATTATTCCAATGGGGTATTGGGCACTAGAACAAGCCTGCCAGCAAATCCAAAAATGGGAGCAGAGTAATAGTCCCTTTTATCCAATCGCGGTGAATTTATCAGCCTTACAGTTCGAAAATAAAAAACTATTTTGTGTACTCGAAAAATTATTAGAAAAATATCAAATTCAGCCTGAACATCTTATCCTTGAAATTACCGAATCTACAGCAATGCATCATATTGATTCGAGCATTCGAACCTTAGAGCGATTACGTAAGTTAGGGATTAAGATCGCGATTGATGATTTCGGTACAGGTTATTCAAGCTTCTTATATTTAAAAGATTTACCAATTGATGAACTTAAAATTGATAGAGGTTTCTTGACTGATTTACAGCCAAACTCTAAAGAAGAGGCAATCCTTGAAAGTATTATTCACCTTGCTGCAAAGTTGGGTCTCGTTGTGACGGCTGAGGGCGTAGAAACGCAACAGCAAGCAGATATATTGACAAGTTTGGGCTGTAATCAATTACAAGGCTATCTACTCGGTATTCCTGTCAATGTGGAAAGTTTAGTATTGAATCAACATCATCATTTTGCTTAATCAAGTAATTATCTCAAAATAAAAAGGTTGCTGAGATGATGAATCACCAGCAACCTTTTTATTTTAGCTTTTTGATTAGTCTGAGCGTTTAGCTAACCATTCCGACACGACAGGCCAAACAGTTTGAGGTGCTTGGCTACCTGAAACTAAGCCCATGTGACCGCCCGGAACGATTTTAAATTCTTTGTCCTCACTACTGATCAAGCTCATTAAAGGTCTTACGGCTTCAGTTGTGACGATGATGTCGGTATCGCCACCGATTGCGAGTACAGAGCAATCAATATCTTTGAAATAAGCGGTTTGCTCTCCGAACTTGACCACACCCGTTGAGAGTTCATTATCAATCCAGAATCTTAGAATGATGTCACGCATCACACCACCGGGGTAAGCCAGCATATTGTCTACAAATGAACTTGATGTCGCATGGTTAATGACAAATTGGCGATCGTTGAGGTTTTTCAATAAAACCCAATAGTTTTTAAAGTTACCGATCGGATCCGTAAGTTTAAAACCAAGAGTATTCTGCCAGCCATGAATATGGAAAAAACGGCTAGGGACTTGGCGAATCCTAAAATTGGTATTTGTCCGAACCCATTGTGCAGGTGTATTCAGGCGTTGATATAACTTACCGATGTATCCTGATTTATGCGTATTGATTGGAGAGGCGAGGATCATCAAGTTTTTAATATTTTTATCTTTAAACAATGATGTATAGCATAGTGAAATTGCGCCACCTAAGCTCCAACCATATAAAGATAGTTGTTGCTGACCGCTGTGTTCACGAATCTGCTGAAGAAAATCAGGCATGAAGATTTTGATGTAGGTCCCAAAGTTATATTTGGCTTGGCGTAGACTTGGTGTTCCCCAGTCAATCATATAAACATCAAAGCCCTGAGCGAGAAAAAAACGGATTAGACTGCGATCTGGAAATAAATCAAAGACCAAAGTATTTGCTGCAAGAGGCGGAATAATGACAAGTGGAACGCGATATTTGGAGCTGCTGTTTTCATTTCCTGTTTTGTAGTGACGCAAGCTAATAATTTCACGTTGGTAAATCACGTCATACGGTGTTTGCCCTGAAAGCGCCAGTTGGTGACCGCGCAAGACACGGTCAGTTGCATTTGAGAGAATATGGCGTGTTTGCTGACCAGCACGACTATTTAAGATTTTTTTAGCAGTAAGTGAGTTAAGCAAAGCTTGTTTAACTTTTGGCAATTGAGTCATCGAACAAAAACTCTGAGGTTGCTATGTTAGTAGCGGCATATTAGAAGAAAAAAGGCATAAGCTCAGTGACTCAGATGCTTAACTTCTTTTCCAAAATGATCAATTATCGCGATTTTGAGTTTTTCTTTCGGTTTTCAGAATACTTTGTTGAATGTGTGCATGGCATAAGAAACTTCTAAAAATAGAATATATGATATTGCATACATATGGATATTCGAATATAAGTATATAAAAATTTATCTAGTAAGATCATCATGTCAAATACAGAATCTATCAAAATTTACCATAACCCTGCCTGTGGTACATCACGTAATACGTTGGGGCTGATTCGTAATACAGGTGTAGAGCCGACAGTTATTGAGTATCTGCAAACGCTACCGTCTAAAGCAGAGCTTATTCAAATGATTCAAGATGCTGATTTGTCTGTGCGAGCTGCTATTCGTTGCAATGTTGATCCTTATCGTGATTTGAATTTAGCGCAAGAAGACTGGTCAGATGAGCAACTGATTGATTTTATGTTGCAGTATCCAATTTTGATCAATCGCCCATTTGTCGTGACTTCAGTTGGAACACGGTTAT
Source organism: Acinetobacter sp. NBRC 100985 (assembly GCF_000241225.1). NCBI lineage: Bacteria > Pseudomonadati > Pseudomonadota > Gammaproteobacteria > Moraxellales > Moraxellaceae > Acinetobacter > Acinetobacter sp. NBRC 100985. The sequence goes on from NZ_BAEB01000006.1 coordinate 44,899, forward strand.
GCCGACCATCTGAAATCGTATTGGATATTTTGCCGATTGCTCAACAAGGGGCATTCACCAAAGAAGATGGTGAGCAAGTGGTTGATGAAAATGGACAGCGTATTCAATAAAAAATGTATTAAAAAATAAGAGGCTTGATATGGATCAGGTGAGTTTTTTTAAATGTTTGGCTGACGAAACACGTCTCAGTATTGTCACCTTAGTGACTGAAAATAAAGAACTGTGCGTTTGTGATTTAACTGAAAAGCTGCAACTTAGCCAACCGAAGATTTCGCGTCATCTCGCTCTATTGCGTTCTTCTGGATTGTTGCAAGATCGTCGTCAAGGGCAGTGGGTTTACTACAGTCTTTCGACTCAATTACCTGCATGGTGTTATGAGATATTAAATGTCCTCGTACAGCATTCACCAAATCATTTAGCCACTTTGCCAGCATGTTCGACGCAAAGCTATTGTGAGTAATACATTATGAAATTTCTGTTTTTATGTACAGGCAACAGTTGCCGTAGCATTTTATCTGAAGTGTTATTCAATAGCCGAGCACCAGAAGGTTGGAAGGCATATAGTGCGGGTAGTAAACCTTCTGGGCAAGTCCATCCGTTAACGATTGAGACATTAGTAAGTTTAGGTCTTTCTACTGATGACTTGTGGAGCAAAACGATAGATGATTGTGAGCAATATCAGCCTGATGTGGTGATTACTGTTTGTGATTCAGCTGCACAAGAAGCCTGCCCTTTATATGTAGGTGAAGCAATTAAAGCACATTGGGGATTGGCTGATCCTTCACATCTCGATGTTCCTAAAGATGAAAAGCTAAAAGCGTTCCGCGTGACGGTTGATCATATTAATCGTCGTTTAGATGCACTGTTTGACTTAAATACTGCTGCCATGACGCGAGCAGAATTGATCAATGCAATCAATCAAATTTCTCACATCGAATAAGTGGACACAGATATGGCTAAATCAGGTTTATCCTTTTTAGATCGAAACCTTACTCTGTGGATTTTTATCGCGATGGGTTTAGGTGTAGCAATTGGCGTATTTTTTCCTCAGGCATCTATTGCACTTGATCAGATGAGTTATGACTCGGTCAATCTTCCAATTGCGATTGGACTGATTTTAATGATGTATCCACCGCTGGCGAAAGTTGACTATGCGACGTTGCCAGAAGTTTTTAAAGATAAAAAAACACTGACTTTATCTTTAGTACAAAACTGGATTATTGCACCTGTATTGATGTTCATATTGGCCATCGTATTTCTACACAATTATCCAGAATATATGACAGGGTTAATCTTAATCGGGTTAGCGCGTTGTATTGCGATGGTATTGGTATGGAATGGCTTAGCATGTGGTGATAATCAATATGTGGCGGCTCTTGTTGCATTCAATAGTATTTTCCAAATTCTGTTTTTTAGTACCTATGCTTGGTTATTCCTGACTTTTTTACCGCCATACTTCGGTATTGCTGGGCAAGTTATTCAAGTTGATTTCTGGACTATTACCCATGCGGTGTTGGTGTATTTAGGTATTCCATTTTTCCTTGGATTTATCACACGGTTTGTGTTGATAAGTGCAAAAGGAGCGGAATGGTATCAAACTCAATTCTTACCGAAAATTAGCCCATTAAGCTTAGCAGCATTACTTTTTACTATCGTTGCTATGTTTAGTCTTAAAGGTGCTGATGTAGTAAGCCTGCCGATGGATGTGCTACGTATTGCGATTCCATTGACGATTTACTTTGTGGTGATGTTCTTTATTAGCTTTTTTATGAGTAAGTCGATGGGAAATAATTATCCACGGACAACGGCAATTTCTTTTACCGCAGCAGGGAATAATTTTGAGTTGGCACTTGCTGTTGCGATTGCAACATTTGGCTTGGCTTCGCCTGTGGCATTCACAACAGTCATAGGTCCTTTGGTTGAAGTACCTGTGCTGATTGCATTAGTTTCCGTTTCGCTTTGGTTAAAAAAGAAGTATTTTGCACATGAACACAATTGATTCTAATCTGCCAAATTTGGATGTAGCGCTTTTAGTAAAACCTGCATTTAAACAAATTCAGGCGGTAGAGCTTGAGCATCCACCTCGTATTTTATTGCTTTATGGTTCTAATCGAGAGCGGTCATACAGTCGTTTGGCCGTGTTGGAAGCTGGTCGTATCTTGCAATATCTAGGTGCTGAAGTGAAAATCTTTCATCCAAAAGGATTGCCATTGCCTGAAGATGCAGATTTAGAACATCCTAAAGTCAAAGAGTTACATGAATTATTGGCATGGTCTGAAGGCATGGTGTGGTGTTCGCCAGAACGTCATGGTTCGATGAGTTCAATTTTTAAGTCACAAATCGATTGGATTCCTTTGGCTGGCGGTGCAATTCGTGCAACGCAAGGAAAGACCTTGGCACTTATGCAGGTGAGTGGTGGTTCGCAGTCGTTTAATAGCGTGAATCAAATGCGTATTTTAGGACGTTGGATGCGGATGATTACCATCCCAAATCAGTCGTCAATTCCAAAAGCATTTTTAGAGTTTGAGGAGGATGGACGAATGAAACCATCTTCTTATTACGATCGAATCGTTGATGTGATGGAAGAGCTGTATAAATTTACTTTGTTGACGCGTGGGCAAAGCCAGTATTTTACTGATCGCTATTCGGAGCGCAAAGAATCCGCCGAGGAACTGTCCAAGCGTGTCAATCAGCGTAGTTTGTAAATATCACTGTGAATGGTTCAATGATGATTATTGAGCCATTTTTAAAAAAGCGGAAATCTTAAGTTAGGATTTCCGCTTTTATTTTGTATTTCTCAGCGTTAGAGTTTTTCTCTGACCCAGCCATAAGCTGCTGCAAATGGCAGTGCAGTTCTCGCCAAATACGGCACATGCCACAAGCCGCCGTGATTAGCATTTTCCATGATCAGTTCGAGTGGATGGTCGAGTGGTCTTTCTGGATTTGCGGCACTTTCAGGATTATTTAAATCATGTATCCACAATGCAGCCATGATTGCATTGGTTGTTTCAGGACTAAATGTTTCCACATTAAATAAATCAGCGCCTGAAAAAGCAGCCTTCAGAATAGGATTCTTCGTGACGGAATGGGTTGTCGTTGATGGTGCGATATTAATCACCGCCTTTTGACCACGGGCACGCGCAGTAATTGCAAACCATTGTTGTAATCTTTTCGCAAGGGCATAGTTCGGTCCTTGCTCGATCACCATACAATCTGATATCCCGTATTGTTGTCCATTATTAGAGGCAATTAATTGTTCTGAATTGGCTTTAAAGAAGTTGGTGAGAGAAATTTTGTGAATAGATTTGGTCAGGACTTTCTCAAGCAAAGGGCGTTGTTTAACTTTTTGCTCAATTGATTGCACCACCGATTTTGGAATCGCATAGATATCGGTTGGGGTCAGCATAAACATGATGCTGCTATCTGGTTTTTGCTGGCTTACCTGTTCCATGATACTAATCATGGCGATAGATACACGAACATGCTTTTCACCATCTAAATAGGCAATACCCGCGAGGTCTAGTGTTTCACTAAATGTATTTAGCCAGTTGGCAACTTCTGGGGTTTGGGTGAGCAAATTTGCCCCTAGCGTTTGTCCGCCATCGGCAGTTTGGGTTTGTGGTGCAATTAAGGTTGCATTGCCTTGCTTCACCACATTGGTGATTTTTTCCCAAATCGCAGTTTGTGGTAGATCAATTGCGATGATATTCGCACGCCATTTTGCTAGCCAACTTAAAGGACCTGCTTCTGAACCCGCACCAAACAGCACCATTGTCCGTTTAGATAAATCAAACCATTCAGGATGTTGTTGCAATACACGTAAAGCCTGAGCATGGCTTGGTTCGATAACTTGTTGCTTTTCCCATAAATCAATTTGTTTTAATAGTTCAGCACCTTGTAATTTTTTCCCATGATAAGGAATGTACCAAGGTTCTACTTCGGGATTGCCAGTACCTTGTAAGATAAAGTTTTCAAAAGGCTGTTCTTTGATATTTTGCATTGCATGATTTAATGCATCGCTGTTGCCATCACGATTGAAGCTAAATAATGCTTTGGCTGTATCCAGTCCATGTTGTGCAATTCGAGTCGGATTCTGAACAGACTGAATTCCTGCTTCAACCAATTCCTGAAAATAGACAGGATAGTTTTTGCGCCAGTTTTTTTCTGCAATCAGTTTTGATACATAAGGTGAATCTACACTTCGTAGTGCTGAGGTCAGAATTTGTTTAGCAGTGTGAGTTGTACTTGGTGTTTTCTTTCCTGATGGAATTGGAAACTGTATACCATGATGATCAGATTGTGTTTTCTTGCTCAATTCATTACTCCACTGCATTTTCTATTCGTCATGTTCTACATCTTAGTAATTTGCAGGGAGAAAGGAGATGGCAAAAAGTTTATTAATCTCGCTAAACTGATATTTAATTGAAACTAGATATAAATTCCCTTTGTGTAAAAGTTAAATGCCTAATCAATCGTATTAGGCATTTAACAAATGGCATTGGATTAGTTTGCTGTATCTAAGCTTGAGCTTGATACTCATTAATTACTTCAAGTGCTGCTCGGAAGGCTTCTTGAGTTGCTGGCGCGCCACAATAAGGCAAGCTATGTAACAGTACCTCCTGAATTTCCTCAACACTCGCACCGTTGTTTAATGCGCCACGAATATGACCTTTCAACTCAGTTGGGCTTTTCAACGCCGTTAAAAATGCAATGGTGATGAGAGAGCGATATTTACGTGGTAATACACCTTCACGTTGCCATGTAGAACCCCAAGCATGTTCATTGATCCAGTCTTGTAAGGGCTGGGTAAACGGAACAGTATTGTCTTGTGCACGTTTTACGAATGTCTCGCCCATAACTTCGGTACGTACTCTCAATCCATTTTCATAATCTTGTTGTGACATCATTTTTCTCGTATAGGTTAAAGGGAAGTCGTTTATAAACTGTGCTTTATAGTATCAAATGATTGTATTCGCGAAAGAGGTGGATCTGACTGAGGTGTTTGATTCGAGATCATCTTCGTTTTAGACAAGGTTCAATCCAGATTTAAGTGATCTAACGTCAATAGATTATCTAGCTCGAATGATATCGAGTACGGTCTGTCATTTAGATTGGAATTAATGAATAAGGCATCATAGTTCAGTGTGCCTAATTTGTGCCGTAAGCGTTGTTTTGTTTCATTTGATGTCGTAAAAATCTCTAATACAATGATTAAGTTTTCGGGATCAATCGTAAATTTGATAGAAGCATTTCCACTTGTTGCTTGTTTTAAAACATCTTCTTCAATAAGCAAATTCAATTTATTTCTTAATTCGACTAAGTATTTGCTTTCTTCTACATTCGGTTCAAAAATTGCTGCTTTATTGATGAGCTCCTCATATTTTTGATCATTTATTTTGTCAGTTAAAATTTCAACTTTATACAAATGATTAACTTGATCAGTGTTTGGATCTTCATTTTCCAAAAGGCCCTCGAGTCGAGCAATTGAATGCTCATCAATGGGTCTTATATTTTTACGGTATTCATCAGCAATGATCTTTGCATCCTTGACTGCTTTTTCAGCTCGATATCGTGCTTCAGCGAGGGGATCATTGTCTAATTGTTTGGTTAATTCCTTCGTGTCAGAATCCATCAAGTCCGATGGATTTTCATTGAGTGTGTGATCAACTGTATTGTCTTTTGGTTCAGCGTTGGTTTGATTTATCTTGTCTGTACGACTAGCAGAAACGATATTTTCTTTATGACTTTGAGATGCTTGAGGGAGTGAGATTAAAACCACTTTCATTTCTTTGGGAGTTTCTATTTTTATATAAAGTGCTGATTTTAATATGAATGAGAGTAATAAGGCATGAACCAGTACGCTAAAGAGAAACGAACGCTGTGAAATGTTGATTTGTTTTTGAATCCACATGATGTTCTCCTCCTTAGCATTTATTGCACCGATCAGAATAAATAGCGTAAGGTCATTCTGAGGTTTCTTCCCTCAGTTGGGTGAATATGCTTGTCATAAATACCCTCACGGTCGCTCGTATTTGGTGAGCATGCTGAATCACTGAGATCTTGGCGAGTACATGATGCATAGTAATATTCGATATCATTGGTTTTTTGGTCAAATACATTGAATAGTTCGAGTTGTGCTAGGAAGTTTTTATTAAACTGATAGCTGCCCTGCAAGTTGACCAAGGTTGATGAATTTGAACGAACTGAATTATCTTCAATCAGAGGGCGTGAGCCAAAGTAACGTAGGCGACCGCCAAAATTAAATTGATCATTTAGTTTATAAGTAAATCCAGCGGCTATCGTTTTTTCTATCGCACCAGGGATGTGATCTCCTTCAGCGCTTTTATTTTTAAACCTTGCTTTTGACCAAGCGACATCTAGATCGATTATCCAAGCATCTGTTGGTTGATAGAATTGTGAAATCTCAATACCTTGTCGTTTACTCGGTCGACTGGCTTCTGTTGTACCTGCATCGCCGATAAAAACCAGCTCTGAATCGGAATCAAGTTGCCATAAAGCGATGGTTGATGTGAGTTCGGGTATAATTTTTGCTCTTAATCCTAACTCTGAGTTGATTGTTCTTACTAATGGTGAAACGGGAAGAGTAGGGCTTAAATAGTTACTATCTCGAGGGTCAATGTTTAAGCGAGTTGTTGTTCCTCTTGCATCATTGCTATGAAAGCCATAGGCATAATTAATGTAATACTCAATATTATCCCATGGTCCTAAGATGATACTCATTTTAGGACTGAAAATATGATCAGTTTTATGACCACTATTTTCTTTATTATCAGAATTTACATCGAAAGAGTAAAAGTCGCCCCGAACGCCTAAAATCGTTTTTAACCAAGGTTGCCATGTCGTTTGATTTTGTCCCCATAAGCCAATAGACCATTGGCGAACATCATCATTTCTGATGGTATTGAAACGCTGCCGATTTTCTGTTTGGTAAAGACCTAGGTTATTAATATAATCATATCTTATAGATGCTCCAAACGAGTTCAAAAGTTCTTTATTTGATAACTCACTCAATAAGCCTTTTTGAAATTTAAGTCCAAGCATGGTTCGCTCTTCTGCCTGTTCAAACTGATCACCACGGATAGGATCATTTAGAAAATAACTAAAATCAGAAAACAGATTTAACTTGTTGTATATGGCATAAGAGGAAAGTGTAGAGTACTTGGTTTTTTCATAATTTTTAGCATTATACCAAAGCGCAGTACGAGAAGATTTACCCCCATCACTGTGATTTAAGCTATCAAAACGATTAAGTTCACCATTTTGAATAAGCCGTTCTGGAATTTGATCAGTCGCATCCCATCGTGCTTGATAATGTTGGAAACCGATTGATTGATTTTTATTATGATCACCCGTGAAATATTTTAAGAATACATTTTGTTTTGAGAGATTTTCAGGATTGATCCATGGTCCGTCACTGTTGATATTTTCAACTGCACCAATTAATTCCCCATCACTAAGAACTAAGTTTCCAACGGCTAAAAATCTAAGTAAATTGTGATTACCTATAGTTATTTGTGCATAAGGGTTATCTAGAGAATGGATACTCGAAATTTTTGCTGTGCCTGCTGATGCAAAATCACCATCATCAATCGAGACCGCTCCTTTGTGATATTGAATGGATTCAATCAGTTCTGGAATTAGAAAGTTTAAGTCTGTGTAACCTTGACCATGTGCATGACTCACCATATTAATTGGTTGCTCATCAAACGATGTAGCAAAGTCAGTTCCATGATCTAAGTTAAATCCCCTTAAAAAGTATTGATTTGCCTTACCGCTACCACTGTGCTGAGTCACAATAACCCCAGGAATCGTCTCAAGAACCTCTGCTGGGCGTGATAAAGGTCGAGTTTCAATTTGTTCTTTGGATATTGTTCCTTGAGATGAAGTAAATGCCACGCCAAAGGAACTATCAGCATTTGATGAGGCTGTTATTTTAATAGTTGGAAGTGTTGATGTCAGTTCACCGCCAGCATGCGTTATTTGGCTCAAATAGAAATGACTACTACTGATCAACAAACAAAACAAAATTCTTTTTTTCATTTTTATTCCATATATTTTATAAATTGTCTTTATTTCTAGAACATAAAAATACGATAAGTTTATGCTTTCAGTTATTTATCGAATTTAGACTCATAGTTGCTTTAACATCTGTTTTAATTTTTGAATATAGGTGGGATTTTGATAGCCTGTTGCATCGCTCCAATTTAATAATTTTTCAGTGCTTGCACGATTGTTGCTGGCGAGAGCAAGGGCCGCATAGACTTCAAAATCATCATTTTCTTTTTGCATATTCCAGTTTTTTGCCGCGATATCTAAGCCTTCATCATATTTTTTGGAGATCCATAGATATTGAGCTTGTTCTCTGAGATGAATGTGATCTTTATGGTCGAGCAAGCTTTGAACGCGTTGTGTCAGTTCATGGAGATCATTTTTTGCAAGTGGATCATTCAGTTTTTGTTTGCTTAGGATGATTCGATACAATGCACCATCGTGATAACGATAAGGCGTGAGAATTTTGATTGCGGTTGGATATTCTTGTTGAGCAATATACCAATTAGATTTGGCGAGTGTATTGGGTAAATTATCTACAGTAAGTAGTTGAAGCGATTGGCTAGCGAGAGTTTGATCATTAAACCGAGTGGCGACTTCAAGCATGATATTGCCTAACCACTGTTGGTCATTTTTATTCAGTCGTTGCGCTAACTGAAGAAGCTCATCGATTCTCGGGTGGATGTCAGTAATATTCTTTGTCATGGCGTCGACTTGTAGCTGACAACCAACTTGATAAAGTTTTACATCTTGTTGATTTAATTGATTACATAATTTTAGAGATTGATTAAATTGCCCTTGTAATCTGTAGATGTTTGCAAGCTGTAAAATAGCATCGTAATTTTTAGGATCTTTTTCAAGAATTGTATTTAATATGGTTTCTGCACGACTAAACTCATGGTTTGCCTGTGCAAGCCGAGTTTGCAGCAATTGATTTTCAATGTCTGAAGGGTTGTGACTTGATTTCATAAGCACTTCAGCTTGCTCTAAAAAAGCGCCATCACCTTTTGAATATGCTTTTTCTAGCAGCACATTAACAATCTGATTTCTAAGTTCATCGTTGTGATTATTTTTCAATAAGACAGAATAATTTGAATCTTCTGATGTGTCCGATGCGTGTTCATGGTGATGCTTTGGATGAGCTAAAGCCGTGCTCAAGTAAAATATCGCAATCGAGGAAATGGTTAGCTGGCGAATTAACATTTATAACTCCCATAAAGACCCTTAGCAAAAGATTGCCAAGGGCCTTCATCTTAAAATTTCACTGAAACAGGCTCTGCTTTGTTATCTATAGGAGATTCTGAAATCTCAGCAAGACTTTTAGGTTCAGCCTGTTCAAAGTTTCTTTGAGGTTGATTGGTCAATGACAACGTCTCTTTTAGTACGGGGTCATTTTTAGATTGGTTGTTATTATTCGGCTTGGAATTATTATCATCACCGCCACATCCACTTAATCCGATACCAACCATGAACAACAAAATAAATTTTCTCATGGTGACTACTCCTCATTATTTACTAACTGTATTGAATGGAGAGCCAGCGACTGGAGTATTTAAGTAGGGGAATGTTGCGCCAAACTGTTGAGGTGATTGTAATGCGCCATCTGTAAAGCCAATGCCTCCGGCTTTAGCATCAGTTGCTTTACAGCCAACCGCAGTATTTACCCCATCAACTGTGCAAAGTAATCCCATTGCAACTCTCAGTTCGATATCCACGACATCATCGCCAGGTCGACGACCATTTGGGAATCCAGCCGCATCACCACCAATAACACCCAATCGATTTTGCTGATCTTTTGTTGCAGCACCAATCGCTGTATTCAGACGTAGCATCTCAGATGCTTTGACATTCTTCGGTTGGTTTAAGCCAGGAATGCCGAGCAGGAATGCATTAACTAAATCTGTTCTTGGGAAATTTGTTGGCGCAACAACAGCACCACCTGTTGCATCTTTAAATAGAACTTCTATGAGGGTTGGTAGAGTAGGGTTGGTTACATAGTCTGCAAATTGGCCATCATTTACAGGCTTACTCGCATTGAATTTATCTTTATCTTTAAGACCAATCACGACTTCATTGACCAAAGGCATACCTAAACGTGAAACTTGTGTCCAAGCGCCACCAACTTTGCTTGCACTGGTGAGATTGCTTTCAGGATTTGGGTTCAACAAGGTGGCTTGAGGCAGACTTGCCGTGGTCCAAGCTCCGATGACTGTGTCGTTAGATGCGACTAAACAAGATTGAGGGACTTCCAAAGCAATTGTTGTGACATTTTTATTAGCAATGGTATTCAATCCTTGATCTTCTGCATTTACTCCCGAAGGCGCGAGTTGAGTCGCAGGAATTTTAATATTTACCAGATCAAAGACCTCACCTAAGTTAACGGCAAAAGGATCTTGGCGTTGACCGACAAAAACTTTACCAGAGCCACAACTTCCAAAGTTAATGTTTTGAACAAAGCTGTTGGCATAGCTTTGATAGTTTGGAATTGATTTTGCACCAACGTTATCGAATGGTTTTTTGAAAGAGCCGAGAACGCTTCGATCTCCTTTGCGGCGATCACCTTTGATCATTGTAACGGTGTATGTTTCAGCGGTATTTTGTGCTGAACTACTATCATTGGTAATTTTGCCAATATTTGATAATGGAACGGAGATATTTTTACCACCAACAGGGACTTGTAAGTCTTTTAACTCCTGATCAAATTTGAATTGAAATGTGATGTCCTCTTGCGCATCACCATTATTATCGATATGTATCTCATACAAGGCTTTTGGATCTAATGAAAAGTAATTAGGCCCTCCGTAAGCATCTTGTAGGGGTTGATAGTTGGCGAGTATGGTCACGAAATTACTACGGTTAGGTTCGTAACTTTTGAACATATAGAAATCGGTTGCATCGACTTTTGGCATTTTAGTGATTGATGGTGCTTCACGATGACTGGAAGCAGACGCGGCTACACTAAAACTACTCAGCATAATTGCTAGAAGTAGACGAGAGTCCATTTTGTATCTCCTTGATATTTTTAAATCTTTGTAGTTTCATTTTTGTTTTTAGCCTTATAGTTTTCTTGAGTTGCTTGATCAAAATAAGACTCTGATTATTTATACGGCTTAAAGAGTGAAGTTTTTGTGATCGACTTCAAAGAATTGATTTTGAGCATGGTCATATTGAATTGCTTTAAAAGCTTAAAAATATTTATGTGCCCTAAAAGCGTTGCGTAACAATTACATCTGATTGAACGCTAATTTGTCTTCGCACATGTCTTACTTTGTGGATAAATCAAGACATATCAACAATCACAAACCTATCTCAGAAATCTGCTACAATTGCGCCAATTTCAAATTCTTTCGCATGCCATTTTTCTTTGTCTCGATTTGCAAAGATACGTGGGTGCACAAAATTGTAGATTTTCTCATGAGTTTTAAAGACGAATTAGCGGCACAGGTTGCCCAACGACGCACTTTTGCCATCATTTCCCACCCCGATGCGGGTAAAACCACAATGACAGAAAAACTGTTGTTATGGGGTAAGGCGATTCAGGTTGCGGGTATGGTTAAAAGCCGTAAATCTGATCGTTCTGCGACATCCGACTGGATGGAAATGGAAAAAGAACGTGGTATCTCGATTACGACATCGGTGATGCAGTTCCCTTATAAAAAGCACACCATCAACTTACTCGATACCCCAGGACATGAAGACTTTTCGGAAGATACTTACCGTACTTTAACTGCTGTTGACTCTGCATTGATGGTGATCGACGGTGCAAAAGGTGTCGAAGAACGAACTATTAAACTGATGGAAGTGTGTCGTATGCGCGATACACCGATCATTTCATTCGTTAACAAAATGGACCGTGAGATTCGCGAGCCTTTAGAGTTGCTTGATGAAATTGAAAATGTCTTAAAAATTCGTTGTGTTCCAATCACATGGCCACTGGGCATGGGACGTGATTTTGCAGGGGTTTATAATATCCTTGAAAATAAACTTTACGTCTATAAAGCTGGTTTTGGCTCGACGATCACAGATATTGAAATCCGTGATGGTTATGACCATGCTGACATTCGTGAAAAAGTAGGTGAGTTGGCTTGGGCTTCATTTGAAGAATCTCTTGAGCTAGTACAAATGGCAAATGAGCCATTAGATCGCGAGCTATTCTTACAAGGTAAGCAAACACCTGTATTGTTCGGTACTGCTTTGGGTAACTTCGCAGTTGATCATGTGCTTGATGCGTTTATTGATTGGGCACCTGAACCAAAAGCACATCCAACACAAGAACGTACTGTAGAAGCCACGGAAGAGAAATTTTCAGGCTTTGTGTTTAAGATTCAAGCCAATATGGATCCTAAGCATCGTGACCGTATTGCCTTTATGCGTATTTGTTCAGGCAAATATGAAAAAGGTCTGAAAATGAATCATGTACGTATTGGTAAAGATGTACGTATTTCGGATGCTTTAACATTCTTGGCAGGTGAGCGTGAACATCTAGAGGAAGCTTGGGCTGGGGATATCATTGGTTTGCACAACCACGGTACGATTCAAATTGGTGATACATTTACCAGCGGTGAAGACTTACATTTCACAGGTATTCCACATTTTGCGCCTGAAATGTTCCGTCGTGTACGCTTAAAAGATCCTTTGAAATCGAAGCAATTGCAAAAAGGTTTGAAAGAGTTATCTGAAGAAGGTGCAACTCAGGTATTTATGCCTCAAATCAGTAATGATCTGATCGTTGGTGCAGTGGGTGTGTTACAGTTTGATGTGGTTGCCTACCGTCTAAAAGAAGAATATAAAGTAGATTGTATTTATGAGCCTGTAAGTGTACATACGGTACGCTGGATTCATTGTGATGATGAAAAAATCTTGAATGAATTCAAGAAAAAAGCTCATGATCAATTATCAGTAGATGGTGGCGGTCACTTAACCTATCTCGCGCCGAGCCGTGTAAACTTGCAATTAATGCAAGAACGTTGGCCAGATATTGAGTTCCGCAATACGCGAGAACACTAAGAATAATCGAAAACAGCTTCTAATTTAGAGGCTGTTTTTCATTGAGCAGTCTAAAAATAAAGGATGATGACATGAAGAATTTAAAACCATTGCTAAGTCTGAGCTTAATGGTTGCCATACTCGGTTTAACAGCATGTGATCATCAGAAGAAAAATGAGATGGATACTTCATCAGCTGAACAGCAGGCTGAGCCAAGTGAGAAAGCAGAAGTCTTACCGTATTTGAATATTAAAGAAGCCAAAGCAGATTATGCGCTGCCTTTTTGTGAAAAGAAAAACTGTATTGATATCGATATTCAGACCATTAAAACACAAGATAAATGGTTGGATAGTTGGATTGCGAAAAACCAGTCCATGGTCATTCAACAGCAAATTGACCAAAATCTGAATCTAAGCCTACAGCAAGCAATTAATGCCTATGTGAAAAAGTCAGATGAATGGAAAGATAAATATTCTCAAAATAAGGCCTATGAATTGCATGTAAGCACCCGTATGGCTTCACAACGCAATCAATATGTGTTGCTCCAAATCGGCGTAAACTCTAAGCAAGAAGATATTGCAGTGAAAGATCGCTATTATTTCTTTGTTGCGGATCGTAAGCAGCAAAAGAGTATTAGTGTGTTGGATGTGATTCAGAAAAATAAGCAGTTGGTATTGAATGATATTGTTCAAGCGCATTATCAAAAATGGGTGGAGAAACAGTCATTAGAGGTGAAAAAACAAGTTCCGAAAAAGCTATATTGGGGGCAAGCAGATTGGTTCTTTGATGGTGAGGGGATTGGTTTACATTATCGTGCCAATGAAATTAGCAAAGATGCGCCGCAGCTTGATATTTACCTGACAACTGAACAAACTAAACAGATGCTGCAACCAGAAATTTATCAGCAAATGTTTTAATATTCGTTAGATACGTATAGAAATTGCATGCGCTTATGGTGATTTTGAGTTGAGTTCGATAGCATTTCAAAATCTTGTGGAAAAACAACGGTAATGGGTTTCAGATGAAAACATTGTATAAATTTAGCGTTCTTGCGTGTGCAGTTCTGCTCGCTGCCTGCCAACCGAAATCTGATCCTAAAGAGACACAGGATAAACAGCAAGAGCCAGTTGTTGAACAACAGCAAGTTGAGCCGACTTTGCGTGGTGAAACCGTAAAAGTACAAGTCACTTTACCTGAGTGCAGTGGTAATGCGTGTCCTGATTTTACAGTTGAACGCTTACAGAGTAATTTCTCGTTTATTGATCAACTGATTGATCAGCAAGTTTTAAATCAACTCAGTCATATGTTAGAAGTTGTTGATGCGGCGGATAAAGCATCATCGACTGTACAAAGTACAGAGCAAAAGCCGAATCTTGATGCGCAAACACAGATGTATGCCAATGCATTTATTAAAATTGATGAAGAACTCAAAGCACTGAGCAGCAGTCATCAAATTAGTTTAATGATCAAGCCAAAAATTTTACAGTCAAAAGGGTCATTGGCGACTGTTGTACTCAACAGCAGTAGCTATTTAGGCGGCGCACATGGTTCGACAGCTCAACACTACTATAATTTTGATTTGAAGAATCAAAAACAGATTCAGCTAAACGATTTATTGTTGCCAAAACAGAAAGCGACTTTGGATAAATTGGCACATGACGCATTTAAAGTTTGGATTGTTGATTCTAAACTTGCCAATGATCCGAAAGAATATGAGGAAGCTTGGCCATTCCAAGTGACAGATAATTTCTTATTAGGCGAGCAGGGGCTTATTTTACAGTATGGCGAATATGAAATTGGCCCTTATGTAGTAGGTTTACCTCGTCTAGTGATTCCTTTTGATCAGTTAAAAGGGGTGTTAAAACCTGAATATTTACCTCAGGTTGAAGTGCCAGCTGCATCGACACCTGCTGCAAGTACAGAAACTTAAGCTTTTAAGTGTGATTTAGCGATCACAAGGGTGAAATGAGACGTAACAATGATGAAACTCTTTGATACCCATACCCATTTTGATGTTGCCGATTTTGATCATGATCGGCAGCAGTTGGCAGTACAAGCCAAACGTGCAGGTGTGGAGTCATTGGTTTTAATTGGTTTCTTGGCGTCTCGTTTTGATGATTTGATCCAAACACATCAACAGCTTCAAGCTTGGGATGCTGTTCCTCAATCTTATCTTGCACCAGGTTTACATCCATTTTATATCGAGCAACATCAGAGTGAGCATTTGCAACGACTTGAGCAAGTCTTGCAGCAGTATGATTGCGTTGCCGTGGGTGAAATTGGCTTAGATACATTCTTGAAGCAACATAAACAGTTGAATGTATTTGCCAAACAGCAAGACTATTTTAATGCTCAACTTGAGTTAGCAACTCAGTATCAGAAACCTGTTTTATTGCATATTCGCAAAGCCCATGCTGAAACGATTGCTATTTTAAAAGCTCAGAAATTTAAGTTGGGTGGCATTGCCCATGCCTTTAGTGGTGGTGTAGAAGAAGCCAAAGCACTGGTAAAACTAGGGTTTAAAATCGGCGTGACGGGACAAATCACTAATCCAAATGCCAAGAAATTACATCAAGTTGTTCAAGCGATTGGTCATGAAAACTTGGTCATTGAAACCGATTGTCCCGATATGACGCCGTTATGCTGTCAAACCTCAACAGAAGAAAAAACACGCAATACACCAGTTAATTTACCCTATGTATTGGAAGCACTCGCGCAAACACTCGATCATCCGATTGACGCGTTGGCTGAACAATTATGGCAAAATTCATTAAGCGCGTTGAAATTAGATTTTTAAGATAATAAGAAAATAATCGCGATAAAAATAAGATACTAAAAGGGAACACATGCTTTTCTAAACAAGGTTACATTAAATAAGACATTCATAATAAACAAACGCGCCAATACTGGGAGGGCAACCTTATGGCCAGATATAGCAAAATCAATAGTTTCAATGCATTAAAAACACTTACTGTCGGCTCAAAGTCTTATCAAATCTACAGTTTATCTCGAGCCGCTCAAAGCTTAGGTAATATCGATCAACTCCCTAAGTCATTAAAGGTTTTGCTAGAAAATTTACTCCGTTTTGAAGATCAAAAAAGTGTAAAAGTAGAACATATTCAAGCACTGGTTGATTGGCAGAAACAGCGTACTTCAGACCAAGAAATTCAATATCGTCCCGCTCGTGTACTGATGCAGGATTTTACAGGTGTGCCAGCAGTTGTTGATCTAGCTGCGATGCGTGCAGCAATGGCGCAAGCGGGCGGTGATCCGAATCTGATTAATCCATTATCGCCTGTGGACTTGGTGATTGACCATTCAGTGATGGTGGATCACTTTGCCAATGAAAATGCATTTGCCGAAAATGTCGAGATTGAAATGCAACGTAATGGCGAGCGTTATCAATTCCTACGTTGGGGACAATCTGCATTTAATAATTTTAGTGTCGTACCGCCGGGAACGGGGATTTGTCACCAAGTCAATTTAGAGTATTTGGCTCAAGCAGTATGGCTTGGGGACGATGATGGTGAAAGCTTTGCCTTTCCAGATACCTTGGTGGGGACAGATTCTCATACCACAATGATCAATGGTCTTGGCGTACTAGGTTGGGGCGTAGGTGGGATTGAAGCTGAAGCGGCGATGCTGGGACAGCCAGTATCGATGTTAATTCCCGAAGTAATTGGCTTCAAATTAACAGGAAAATTAAAAGAGGGCATTACTGCGACAGATTTGGTTTTGACCATTACTCAAATGCTGCGCCAAAAAGGCGTGGTGGGTAAATTTGTTGAATTCTATGGCGATGGCTTGGCTGATCTACCGCTGGCTGACCGTGCCACGATTGCCAATATGGCACCTGAATATGGCGCAACGTGTGGCTTTTTTCCGATTGATGAAGTAACCCTTGGTTATCTTGCATTAACGGGTCGTGAACAAGAACGTATTGACTTAGTTGAGGCGTATAGTAAAGAGCAAGGCTTGTGGCGAAATCTTGGTGATGAACCGATTTTTACCGATACGTTGAGCCTAGATATGGGTACGGTACAAGCAAGTTTAGCGGGGCCAAAACGTCCTCAGGATCGGGTTTTACTTTCCGATGTTCCAAAGACCTTTAGTTCATTAATGGAGCTTGCACTTAAACCTGCTAAAGAGCAAAAAGAGCAGTTGGAAAATGAGGGCGGTGGTGGAACAGCCGTTGCTGCTGAAAAAGCCAATCTGCCACATGAAAGCCCATCTTGTATGATTGATGGAAAATCTTATCCATTAAATCATGGCGATGTGGTGATTTCGGCGATTACCTCATGTACCAATACCTCAAATCCAAGTGTGATGCTAGCGGCAGGGTTACTGGCGAAAAAAGCGATTGAAAAAGGTTTACAACGGAAACCTTGGGTAAAAAGCTCACTTGCACCCGGTTCTAAGGTTGTCACAGATTATCTTGCAGCTGCAGGATTGACCCCATATTTAGATCAATTGGGATATAACCTCGTGGGTTATGGATGTACCACCTGTATTGGTAACTCTGGGCCTTTACCTGACCCAATTGAAGAAGCCATTCAATGTCATGATTTAAATGTCGCATCGGTATTGTCTGGAAATCGTAATTTTGAAGGTCGTGTTCATCCATTAGTGAAAACCAACTGGCTTGCTTCACCGCCTTTGGTGGTTGCTTATGGATTGGCTGGAAACATTCGAACGGATCTGACCTCTGAACCACTTGGACAAGGCAAAGATGGACAGGATATTTACCTGAAAGATATTTGGCCGACACAGGCTGAAATCGATCAAGTGTTACAACAAGTGAATACCTCAATGTTCCATAAGGAATATGCTGCGGTATTTGATGGCGATGCCATATGGCAAGCGATTCAGATCCCGAAAAGTCAGACTTATGCATGGCAAAGTGACTCAACTTATATTCGTCATCCACCATTTTTTGAGGAAATTAATCAACCACCAAAAGCGATTACTAATATTGATCAGGCTCGTATTCTCGCGG
The DNA here is from genome assembly GCF_000241225.1 of Acinetobacter sp. NBRC 100985. Lineage (NCBI taxonomy): Bacteria > Pseudomonadati > Pseudomonadota > Gammaproteobacteria > Moraxellales > Moraxellaceae > Acinetobacter > Acinetobacter sp. NBRC 100985. The sequence continues at coordinate 62,951 of NZ_BAEB01000006.1, forward strand.
TGTTGGGTGATTCCGTAACAACAGACCATATTTCTCCCGCAGGGAATATTAAAAAAGACAGTCCAGCTGGGCGCTATTTGCAAGATCAAGGCGTAACACCGAAAGACTTTAACTCTTATGGTTCTCGCCGAGGAAATCATGAGGTGATGATGCGTGGTACTTTTGCCAACATTCGAATTAAAAATGAAATGTTGGGCGGAGAAGAAGGTGGCAATACCATTCACATTCCAAGTGGTGAAAAGCTTGCCATTTATGATGCATCTATGCGTTATCAGCAAGAAAATACACCTTTAGTGATTATCGCGGGTAAAGAGTATGGTACGGGTTCATCTCGTGACTGGGCTGCAAAAGGTACCAATCTACTTGGGATCAAAGCCGTGATTGCTGAAAGTTTTGAACGAATCCATCGCTCTAATTTGGTTGGAATGGGGGTACTTCCATTACAATTTGTTGATGGTCAAACGCGTCAGTCTTTAAACTTAACGGGACGTGAGACACTTTCTATACATGGTCTTTCTGATGATATTCAACCGCATCAAACTCTAAATGTCAGTGTCGTTCGGGAAGATGGTAGCCAAGCTGAGTTTAAAGTGCTTTGCCGAATCGATACTTTAAACGAAGTCGAATACTTCAAAGCAGGCGGTATTTTACATTATGTCTTGCGGAATTTAATTGCTGCTTAAAATCGGTAATGTATTGTTTTCTAAAAGATGAAAGTTCGGCTTTCATCTTTTTTTATATCAATTGATTTATTTTCAGATTAATGTATTGATGCTTAATGAAATGGGATGATCATTTTGAATCAGTTACCTAAATATGTGTATTTTTTACTCGTTGCTCAAGCATTTAACTTGATTGCAGCGGTACTTTCCGTGACTGTTTCAGCGATTGTTGGACTTAAACTTGCCCCGACACAAGCTCTAGCAACGATTCCTTATGGTTTACAGTTTTTAGCCATTTTATTAACAACCTTTATCTTTTCTTTTTTGATGAAAAAATTAGGTCGTCATTTAGTATTTCAGCTCGGTGTCTTGTGTTTATTTGGTGCGGGAGTCTTGGGTTATTTTGCGCTAACAACGGAACAATTTTATTTGCTTTGTCTGAGCCATTTTTGCTTAGGTTTATTTATTTCTACCGCTAACTTTTATCGTTTTGCTGCCTCAGATCGTCTGTCACCTGAATTAATTCCTAAGGCGACTGCAATGGTGATCTCAGGTGGGGTAGTCGCTGCATTGATTGCACCAGTTTTAGCAATTCAGTTTCAACAGGTGAGTGGCTTGCCAGATTTCACCTTTATCTATTTAATTTTCAGTATATTAGCAGTGGTGTTGTCGCCGATACTTTATTTTTGGAATAACAAACAGAAACAACCACACGCCCAACAAAGCGTAATAGCATCTGTTCAACGAGCAAAACTACCATTCAATAGGATTGTGATCGCGATCATGAGTGGCGCATTTGCCTTTTACATTATGAATGTCATGATGATCATGTCATCTTTACATTTAAAAGAACATCATTCGTTTCATTACGCTTCAATTTCGATTCAGTTGCATGTTTTAGCGATGTTTATTCCTTCTTTTTTCGTCTCTAAGCTGATTCAACGTTTTGGGATCAATACGATGATTTATATTGGTTTTGGCTTATTGATGTTGTCATCTTTTATTCCAATGTTAGGGCAAGCGGGAATCTATATTAATGTTGCTTTAATCGTACTCGGTATCGGATGGAATTTTGCATACTCAGGGGCTTCAACTTTGCTCGCTGGTTTAGATGAGCAACAGAAACATCGTGTACAAGGGTTGAATGAGACAATAATTGCTTTATTTGCAACATTAGGCGCATTTTTACCTGCGCCGATTTTAACCAGTCTCGGTTGGAGCAATGCCAATTTACTCGCGTTATCACTTACATTCATTGTGTTAGTCTTTTTGATTGTATTGAGTAAAAAGCAACAGCACAGCCAAGCGAATGCATCATCGTTATAGCCCAAATGATGATAAACACGTTAAAATAGTGGTTTGACTCAAGCTATAGAATTTCCTGTGATGACTGATCTCCAAAATGATGAATATGACCGCCGTTTTGCGGGTGTAGCCAAGATTTATGGAGAAGACTCATTTGCGCACTATGAGAAAAGTCATGTCATGGTGATTGGAATTGGTGGTGTGGGCAGTTGGGCGGTTGAATCGCTTGCTCGGACAGGAATCGGGGAGTTGACCTTGGTTGATATGGATGTTGTTGCTGCATCGAATATTAATCGCCAATTACCTGCAATGACTTCGACGCTTGGACAAGAAAAAATTGAGGTGATGGCTGAGCGTTGCCGTCAGATTAACCCAAGAATTAAAATCAATGTGATTGATGATTATCTAACACCTGACAACGTAAAAGACATACTGAATGTTGTGCCTGATATCATTTTAGACTGTATTGACGATGTTAAAGCCAAGCTTGCATTGATGCTGCATTGTCGCTTTAACAAGATTCCATTGATCGTATCAGGTGGAGCTGGCGGTAAGCTTGATCCTTTGAAAATTCGTGTTGCGGATTTATCTAAAACTGAACAAGATCCAATGCTTGCGAAGCTGAGAGCACAACTTCGCTCGAAAGGTATTTGTAAAAAACCGAAAGAGAAATTTGGAATTACCTGTGTTTATTCCATTGATAATCCATTTTCAAGTGTAGATGTTTGCCCAAGTGCAGGACTACGTTGTGGGGGGTATGGGTCGGCTGTCGTGGTTACTTCTAGTTTTGCGATGGTCGCCGTAGCAGAAGTCCTTAAAAAGCTTGATACTAAAAAAGCGCTTACTTAGGTTTAGTTTCTTCGCCTATAGAAAACTCATAAACATGCTCTCCGAGCATAAGTCGCTCTTGGGTCATGATATCTATTTCAGGCTGCACGTTTTGATAAAACTCAAGATTGATACAACCGCTATTATTAATCGCATATTTAATATAGTAACGATCTGGATTTAGAAATAAGGTCGTTTCTTCAAATGAATGTAGAGAAATAACTTTCTTTTTATCAAAGTAAATTAAGGATGGGCAGTCGATGATCCCATTCAAATATTTCTTTCTTTGAATGTGAATGGTCACCTGTGATTGGTCTATTTTTTTAATGAGATAGTCAGGTTGATATATTCGTTTCGATGGAACTTGTTTAAATACTGAAGTAGTTTCGGTATAAGGCGTCGCAATTGTAGAAGTCGTTATTGCTAAAGTAATAAAGCTTAAGATCGTTTTTTTCATATTAGGGTCTGTTGATATTTCAGCCATGCATTGCGTTATAGGCTAAAACGACATAAACAAGGCGTGAAACGCAGGCAATGGCGACCCCCTTGTCAAGTTTCATAACGCAGTTTAGGGAAGTTTTAGCCATAACCCTACGGGACAGGGACATTTTTTACCGCTACTGCGTTACGTCTTACTCACTTAGAATGACTAAGTTTCGCAAAACATGCCTTGTATCGTCTAAAAAATGTCCTCTGTCGCAATGAGAGCTGAAAGCTCGCAAGGTGAAATGTCAACAGACCCTATTGATTTGCACATAAGTTAGTTATTTTTCATGCAAAAAAAACGCCAGTGTGGACTGGCGCTATAAACCTATGCTCAATATATTTTTGGGTTTCTTAAATGGATTGATCTAAACGATAGTAGGTATAAGTGACATTTTTGTCTTTATATACGTCATAACTAGTTTGCATAAAGTCTGAAACCCACTGTGATCCAGTAAATCCTGCGATATGACCGTAACGATGTTTTTGAGTACGATTGATAATATAAATATCACCAACTTGAGGATTATCAAAAGCAGGTTTGATTTTTTGGTAGCCGATTTCTTGTAGCGTTTTACCCCAATCCGCTGCTGCGATTGGATGTTGTGTGATTTTTGCGCCAGCAGCTTGTAAAGCAATACGCACATACTTCGCACATTGAGATGAACTACGATACGATGCTCGATGTACCAGTTTTTTAGAAAACTTATTTACATTGATTGATGGTTGTTTCGGTGAGTCTTGGGCGGTCACAATCATGTGGGTTGGTGTGTGAACCATGCTGTGATCAACTGAGGGTACATCGTAAATCATCTATAATCTCTATCGCATCTTTAAAACCAAATGAGCACCATATTTATGGCGAAACAGATGGTAAGCGATAAATCTGAAAAAATCTTAAAGTTAATGTAATAATATAACGATATGCGGTTTGCACCGTTATAGAACACCTAGAATCAGATGAATAATATTCTAATAATTAGGAGGTTAAGTGCCAGCAACACAGCATTTAAAGATTTGTAAAATCATATTTCACGCTGTGATGAGGTTGGCACTTTAGATTTGATGGGGATTTAATCAGCTTGATGCTCTCGAAGATAGTCTTCTGTACGTTGCATTGCCGCCTGAATATTACTCATTGCAGTTTCGATGTCTTGAATGGTTTTGGCATTTCCACCACTTAATGCTTGACGCCATTTACGTGCGCCTGGCAAGTTTTGAAATAAGCCCAGAATATGGCGTGTAATAATTGAAAGTGGTGCACCTTCGGCCACACGTTGATGAATATACGGCATCATTTGTTGCATGATTTCAAAACGATTCGGTGCTTCCAAATTCCAAAGTTGACCTAACTCAGCCAATAAATATGGATTGTGATAGGCTTCACGTCCAATCATAACGCCATCAACATGTTGTAAATGCTGTTGAGTTTCGTCAAAGCTTTTGATCCCCCCATTGATTTCGATGATCAAATTCGGACGCTCTTGTTTGAGTCGGTATACGTCTTCATAACGTAGCGGGGGAACTTCTCTGTTTTCTTTTGGAGATAATCCCTGCAAGATCGCAATACGGGCATGTACGATGAAATGAGTACAACCTGTTGCTGCAACAGTATCTACGAAATGCAACATTTCTTCATAAGACTGCATGCCATCGATACCGATACGATGTTTTACCGTGACTGGAATTGAAACTGCTTTTTGCATGCTGTAAATACAGTCCGCCACTAAATTGGGTTCAGCCATTAAACAAGCACCAATCTTATTATTCTGAACACGGTCACTTGGGCAACCTACATTTAAATTGACTTCATCATAGCCCCAGTCTTGCGCCATTTTGGTACAAGTTGCTAACTCTTGTGGGTTAGAACCACCAAGCTGTAACACAATAGGATGTTCTTGTTTATTGAAATCTAAATGTCGATTTGCGCCACCATAGATAATTGCACCTGTGGTCACCATTTCGGTATATAGCACGATATTTGGATTAAATAGGCGTGCAAAAAAACGATAATCTTTGGTTGTCCAATCCATCATCGGTGCTACACTGATTCTTGGATTACCAGTTGTTTCAAGGTTTTTGTTAATACTCATTTAAAATCATACCTTTATGTCTAGTATTTGAATCTGCGTAAACGCATGGTAACACCTGTGAATATGAGTTTTGCTGTTTGCATTTACACCAAATTTTACACCATAATGCGAAAAATAGTTTGTGGTGTAAATTATGGGTTCAGTTACAGCTAGAAAAGGTGCAGATGGCAGTGTGAGTTACCGTGCAGCGATCCGAATCAATCGAAAGGGATATCCAGCCTTTTCTGAAAGCAAAACTTTCCATTCAAAGAAAGTGGCGGAAAACTGGCTTAAGAAAAGAGAAGTTGAGATTCAAGAAAATCCAGATATTTTGTTAGGCAAAGAAAAACTAATAGACCTAACCTTGGCTGATGCCATTGATAAATATTTGGAAGAAGTTGGGAGCGAGTACGGAAGGACGAAACGCTATTCTCTAAACTTAATTAAGAAGTTTCCGATAGCGCGCAATATTATCACAAAAATAAAATCAGTACATTTGGCCGATCATGTTGCATTAAGAAAAGCTGGGATTGCTCACCTAGATTTAGATCCAATTGCAACAAGTACTCAGCAACATGAACTTCTTCATATTCGTGGTGTCTTGGCTCATGCTGCTGTAATGTGGGACATAGATATTGATTTAAATAGTTTTGATAAGGCTACAGCCCAACTGAGAAAAACACGTCAAATCTCTCCGAGTAAGAAACGAGATAGATTACCAACGAATGCAGAGTTGATTGCTTTAACAAAGTATTTTTTAGAACGTTGGAAGCTTAATAGATATGGGACGAAGTACCCGATGCATTTAGTGATCTGGTTTGCGATCTTTTCTTGTAGACGTGAAGCAGAATTAACCCGTTTAAGCTTAGATGATTACGACCAACATCATTCGTCCTGGAAAGTTCATGACCTGAAAAATCCTAATGGTTCGAAGGGAAATCATAAAACCTTTGATGTTTTAGAACCGTGCAAAATGATTATCGAACGCTTAATGAATCATGAAGTCCGTAGCAGAATGCTTAAATTAGGTCATAATGAGAATCTACTCTTACCTCTGAATGCGAAGAGTTTAGGTAAAGAGTTTCGAGAGGCATGCAAGATGCTTGGAATTGAGGATTTGCGTTTTCATGATTTAAGACATGAAGGGTGTACTAGACTTGCAGAACAAAGCTTTACAATTCCTGAAATTCAAAAAGTAAGCTTGCATGATTCTTGGAGCAGTTTGCAGCGTTATGTTTCCGTAAAGGCTAGAAGAAACGTTATGCAGTTGGAAGAGGTGCTACGCCTCATTGATGAAACGTAGCAAAGTCTTTTGAGGCGTCTGAATATTGTTTATCTAAAACATCCGCAAGATCTTTGACGTGCACCAGAAAAGGCGCACGCTTGCTTTTATCTATTTTAAACACTGAGAAAGGAAACTCACAGTTGTTTGCTTTTCTCAAGGCTTCTGCCTTACTCAGATGTGGGTAGTAGTCTGAGACAATTGTCATTAGTTCAATCGTCATAGATCGATATCTAATAAATAAGTAATCTGATGTACTAAGCTTTAAAGCTCCCATAAATAAGTTTTCCTACATTTGCTAATTATTGATATTTTTATCGTAATAATTTTAATTTAAGAGTTATATAATTTAAGTTAAGTAATTAATAACTTAACTATAGTGATATGATTAGATGTTGATAAATAACAAAATATACATTTGGTGGTAGTATGGCCTATGTTGATATAGATGAGTTATATACTTTTTTGTTTGAAGTGTGCCAAGGATTTCTTAACTACTGTACGAAAGCTGGATATGAGCACGATGTCGAAGCACCCGATAGGGATGATTTAAATCTAGCTTATTTGCAAGAGATTCAGAGGAGTTTTAAGGAGGAGGAGTTACAACAAATTGTTGAGCTCATGGAGCAGTCTATTATTGTTAAAAGATATAATAAAACTTATTCAAGCCATGACTTTTTAGAGGTTTTAAGTCTCATCTTCGAGCTGATAGAACAATTTGATGAGCTCTCAGATAAAGAAATAAAAAAAGCGTACAAAGAAATAATTAATCTGTATGCTGAAATGGATGTAGATGTTCTCTTTAGTAATAAAATTAATATTAGAATAAGAGGAGCGCGTGGAGCAAATAAACGGTATCAAAAGAATTTATATAAAAAGCATCAAGTGATTTTTGATTTTATGCTGAATAAAGCTCAAACCCAAGGAAAGTGGAATAATTTGAATGCTGCTGTAGAGAGTATCTTGCCTGAATTAGACTCTGTACTTAAGCAATTTGATAAGGAGTGGATAACAACCCAATTAGAAGAAAAAATGAGAACTCTAGAAGAGCTTCAACAAGAGTTCAAACAATTTAAAGTAAATCCACCAAGTTATAAACTAGGTTCAGGCTTAATAATAACTGCAACTCGAAAGCAGACCTATATCAATAAAATTAGACAACTAAGAGTTACATGCCGAGAGCTTCAAAACGCCTTGCTGATGGATGACCCGTCAATTTTGCTGAAGAAGAAACTTCCATTTAATACAGCCTATCAGCCTGAAGTGATAAAAAATTTATTAAGAAAGAGACCTGACTTATTAACTGAGATACTTTTAAATTTCGAGATGAAAGAAATTAATAAGTTGAATCATTAATATTCTTTTAACTTATCTTCATTATCCCTCATGCATTCATTATATGTTTTATCAATTATGAAATCTAAAACATCAGGTATAGATTTTTCAAATAATTCAGACATTTTTTTTAACTCCTCATGTCGAACTTTGGTTAAAGGAATATGATAAGGTTTTTTGATTTTTCCTTCATCTCTATATTTCTTTTGTGACCATGTTTTTTTCATTTTAATTAAGAATAATTCTTTAGCTTCAGTATTGTTTATATGTCCAATTAAATCGATGGTGGAAAGTGTATACAAGTATTTTTGGTACTCACTAATTGGAGGTGTTGGAAAGAAAGGTTGATAACCTCCTTTTTTAATATACTCCCAGGCCCATTCAATTTGTTTGCTGTCGTTATATTTAATCCATTCTGTATCTTTTGATTTGCTTTTATGACTTGACCAAGTTGATCTTGCTTCAATTAGTTGTGATATTTTTAGATCTTTATTTATATTTAAATTGTCAATTAAATTTAAAAAATATTCATAGTTGTTTATTGTTTTGACAATAGGGGGTGTTGTTAAATTCATTTTTATTATTGTGTTTATGATGAATATTAATAATCTGTCATCGTGTTTGTCGATCCAACTAAAGTAACTTTCATTAACTAGAAATTTATCTTTATTTATTAATGAACTTTTTAAAAAATACTCACCATCTTTTTCAAGATCAAAATATGCATGAACGATTTGTCTTTTTTCTAGCATTGAACTGTATTGAACATATGGGTTATGTCTGAAATGTTGATTATGGTACCAAAACCAATTTATCTCACGATCTGTAAAACCACGTTTGTCTTTGACTATGTTTTGGGCATCTTTGCCTTGTAATCTGCTCATTGTTTATATCTACATGTAGAACGACTAGTAGAATTATATTGGATAAATATATGAAATACTAGTGTGGAATATTTTCTATATTGAAGAATAATTAGCGAAATACATGTGGTTATATGTTTATTAATTTAATTAATATCAATGGTTTATTTTGAGATTTGAAGAGTTGAAGAGTTGAAGAGTTGAAGCATGGGGTAATGGTAATACTTGTTATCACTGATTAAAAAAACTAACGCAAGTTTAGCTTTCATAGCTATCTTAAGTTTCAATGGTATTAAGGGCGATTTAGTAATTTAAATATTAGTAAATAGGTGTTTGTATTTATAAGGATAAGTGGGTTATTAATATAATGAATATATCCTTATTATATTAATAATTATTACTCAATCTATATCCATTCATAATTACTTGTATCTACTCAACTTATTACATAACATAAGTATATTCTGTGAAACTTGAATAATTTCCTAGTTATATGTCTTCAATATAAACTAGGAAACACATATGGATGCATCTAATCCTACTCTTAATGAGTCTAAAATATTGGTTGATATAGAAAGCTTTATTATCTCTGTGTCATATGAGAGATACAGTGAGCAAGATTTTAAAGATGGTTTAATGCAGCTTATTCCTCGATTTAAGGCAATCTATAAATCCCACTTACGATATGCTCAAAGTGTTGAAACCTTTCATTCTTTGACGAAAGCTATTGATGAAATGTTGAATGGTGAAGATATCTCTGTTGTAAGGCATCTTACTCCTATGCAAATGTCTCGTTTATTAGAGTTACTACATTACGGGAAGTTAAATATTGCACTTGAGATCATCCAATTAAAGGCTCAAGAAAAACGTAATCAGCGTAGTCTTCGCGAGTATCTACAACAACTAACTCAACATTACTCCAAACTATTATTTATTCGTATAGATTTGAGTGTTGAGCTAAAACATCAGCATACTGTAGATATTGAGCAATTTAATGTCTATCTACGCACTTTTATAAATCGAGTGCAAAACCAAGATACTTGTTTTAAAGGTCTACAAGGTTATGCATGGGCTTTAGAACAAGGAGCAACTAAGGGTTATCACTGTCATGTCTTACTTATCTACGATGGCCATAAACACCAAAAAGATTTTGGTATGGCTATACAGGTTGGGCAATGTTGGAGTGAGATTACGGCTAACCAAGGTTATTACTTTATCTCTAACTCCCCTGAGTACAAGGAGCAACTTCTACGGAAGGGCAAGTTGGGTATTGGTATGATTCATAGGAGTAGACCTGAACAAATACAGAATGCGATTGAGGCTGCAATGTATTTAGTGAATCCAGAAAAAGATAACCAACATCTTCGCGCAAGAATTAAGGATATGCGTAGCTTTGGCAGAGGGCAGTATAAGATTAATAAGCGTAGGAGGGCTTTTAAAAGCTAAGTTATGGCGCTTAAAGAGATATTAGGTGGAAACATAAGATGTGTAATGTATTACAGTATTACGCATCTTATGGAGGGTAAGAGATTTTAAATAAATGATTAAAAAAGCTTAAACTTAAATCATTAGCTTAGCTATTTGCAGTAGTGCAGCATGAAATCTGAAATTGGTAATTCTTAATCGATAATCTCAAATCATTTTAAATGATTCTTGCAGTGTGAATAGGATAAAACATTGATAAAATAAAGCATGATGCAGTAATTGATGACATGGTATATAAAATTGGGGAATGTATGGGTGCTGAAAAAATGGAAAGTAATACCAACAAATTGGTCTTAAAAACAATTCATGAGCTGTTAGGTGAGAAATTTTATATACCAGCGTATCAACGTGGATATCGTTGGACTAAACTTCAAGTCAAAGAACTCTTAGATGATATTTGGGAGTTTAGTCAAAAAAATGGTGGCAAACCATCATTCTACTGTTTACAGCCTATCGTCGTATTAAAAAAAGATGATGATCAGTGGGAGGTTGTGGATGGTCAGCAACGCCTGACAACCCTCTATATTATTTTGCACTATTTAGAAAAAAAACATTTGCGTCGTGAGTTAAAAGAGGCTTATAAAAAATCGATCTTTTCACTTGAGTATGAGACACGGAAGAGTAGTAAAGATTTTCTGGAAAATATTGATGAATACGAAGGAAGGAAAAATAAAGACTTCCATCATATCGCAGAGGCACATGAAGCAGTGCAGCACTGGTTTAAAGAGCTAGATTATACTGATCATAATAAATTTTTAGCCACGTTATTGGCAAAGCCAAATGAACAACATTCAGTACAGGTTATTTGGTATGACTTAAGTGATGAATGCAAAGACAATGATTATGCAATTGATGTATTTTCTCGGATCAATATTGGAAAAATCCCACTAACCAATTCGGAACTGGTAAAAGCCTTGTTTTTACAAAGTAGTAATTTTGAGCAGGAAAAAGCCAGCTTAAAGCAAATTCAAATTGCTACAGAATGGGATCAGATTGAGCAATGTTTGCAAGAGTCTTCATTTTGGTCTTTTATTTATAACGAGGACATTGGGGCAAAGTACGATACACGGATAGAATATATATTTGACCTCATGCAAAAAAAACCTTTAGGGGCAGAAGATTTTTTTACATTCCATCAATTTAATGAGGTATTTAAAGCCAGTAATGACGAAGATCGCGTGTTGGTAATTGATAGACTATGGAAATCAGTGAAGGATTATTTTCTCACGTTTGATGAGTGGTATCGAGATCGCGAGTTATATCACTTAATTGGTTTCTTGATTGCCTGCGAACCATCAAGACGTGAGTCTAATAAAAGTGAACCGCGAGTCAGTAAATTTAAAACTCAGTCTGAACAAAACAACCTAACGAAAATAGAATTCAAAAAATACTTGAAAGAAGAAATAAAAAAAGAGATCAAAGAAGAAAAAAAGGAAGCAAAAGGAAAAGTCGTGAAGAGCCTAGAAGAACTTACGTATGGGGATGCGATTATACGCAAGGTATTACTGCTTTCAAATATTGAGACTCTACTCTCAACAAAAGACACTGATATACGTTTTCCTTTTGATCGCTATAAATCGGAAAATTGGGATATTGAACACATACGCTCTCAAACAGATAAAAAAATAGAAGGAAAGTCTAGGTTAGATTGGTCGGAGGATATTCTGGAATATTTTACCAATACGAGAAATCATCAAAATGTTTGCTTGGAGGGGTATCCAGAAGATGAGCGCAGCATCATTGCTGACCTCTGCCAAGTCCTTGCATCTGAAAATATAGATAGTGTGTTTTTTGACGAGTTGTATAACAAAGTAGCGGAAAAATTTAAAGAGTCTCAAGGGGAGCGAGGAGAGGATTGGACAAATGGAATAGGCAACTTGGCATTGTTAGATGCAACAACGAACCGAAGTTATAAAAATGCAATGTTTCCGATTAAGCGGAAACGAATCATCCATAATGACAAAAATGGTATTTTTATACCTATTTGCACTAAAAATGTTTTTCTTAAGTTTTATAGTAAGAAACTAGGAGAAGTCAGGTATTGGCAGAAGTCTGATGCAGAGGATTATTTGGAAGCACTCAAACAGTTATTAAAAGAATATTTGTCAGATACCGATCAGGAGAGAAAAGCATGAATAATATAAATATATTGCCAAACTCCGGTGAGCGCTTAAGCTTTTTTAAACTATTTAGTGAAAAAAAATATACTGTAGAAATTCCAATTATTCAGCGTGATTATGCACAAGGTAGAGCATCTAAATATGCTGTTAGAGCATCCTTTTTAGACGCTTTAAAGCAGTACTTGGTTCAAGGTAATCCCAATAGAGATTTGGACTTTGTCTACGGTAGTCTGATTCAAGTAGGTGATTCATTTCGATTTGTACCTTTAGATGGACAGCAACGCTTAACAACATTATTTTTACTGCATTGGTATTTGGCACACATTGCTGATCAAGCTGAGTTTTTGAGAAAAGCTCTTTATAAAAATGGCAAGTCACTCTTCAGATATGAAACACGTGCTAGTTCAAGTGAGTTCTGTGATGCACTGATTGGTAATTATTTTGATATGCAGTGCTTGCTTGATATAGAAAGTGAAAAATCGTTGTCAAAGACGATTCAGAATCGTGGATGGTTTCATTTGTCATGGTTAAATGATCCTACCATTCAGTCGATGCTTAATATGCTGGATTCCATACATGCCAAGTTTGCTGGTCGTCCTGATTTATTTGAACGATTGATTGATGAAGAAAAACCTATCATTACCTTTTTATTTTTGGATCTAAAAGAGTTTAATTTATCTGATGATTTATATATCAAGATGAATGCACGCGGAAAACCTCTAACAGATTTTGAAAATTTTAAGGCAAAATTTGAGCAATATATTAAGTCATTTCAAAGTGATGTATCAGTTTATACATTGAGTTTTGGGGGGAAAGTCCATCAGCCTGTAGATGCCTATCAGTATTTTGTGCACAAGATAGATACAGATTGGGCGGATATGTTTTGGGGATATCATAATGAAGCGTTAAGCGAAATTTCATTTGATGATAAGTTGATGAACTTTATACGTTTGATCATTGCAAATTATTGTCTTATTGAAAAACAAAATTCAGAGACTCAAACAAAACGGTTGGGTGGGTTGTTAGGTTCGGGCGGTAAGCTTAAGGCTTTGTCTTTTTTTAAGTATGAGGATTTAAATTGTTTTAGTGCCGAATTAGTGGATTATCTGATAAATATGATGGATCTTCTCTACAATAAGGATCTAGCGGGTGAAAGAATAAAAATTTATCTAGATGATTCTGATTATTACGATGAAGAAGATACTTTTAAGAAAGTCATAGCTGATAATACTAGCTATCCAGAGAAATTGCGTTTTTTTGCTTTTTACAGTTATTTGGCTAGTGGTAAAGATTTAGCAGGGTTGGTGGATTGGTCACGTGTCATCTACAACCTCACCGAAAATACGATCATTAATAGCGCTGATATCTATCTGAGAGCACTTATTTCAATTCATGCATTGAGTCAGCACGATGAATCTATATTAGAAATTCTTAAAAAAAATAATGATGTTGCAGGATTTCAGCCTGCACAAGTTCTTGAAGAGCGAATCAAAGCTCACTTGATGGCGAAGTCAGATGAATGGAAAAGACTGATTTGGGCTATGGAAAAGCATTCTTTTTTTAAAGGTCAAATTGGTTTTGCACTTAACTTCTCAGGCATATTGGATTTTTATCGGAAGAATAAAAACTGTGATTGGACATTCGCAGAAGATGCAGTGTATTTTTCAGAATTCCAAAACTATACCGAAAAAGGGTGCAAACTATTTAATTTAATTGCTGTGAGTTCTGCCGATTATGACTATCTTTGGGAGAGGGCTGTTTTAAGCAAAGGCGTGTATTTTACCAGTGGCAGTGATTCTAGGTGGAAAAATTTGCTGAGTACACGAGGCACTAGAAATAACGTTGATCGTGATCATAGCTGGAAGCGGTTGCTACGAATATCAATGACAGCTAATGACCAGTGGGAAAAAAGGCAAAGTTATGTAAAAGCTGTTTTTGATGATCCAAATTTTGATGCTAATGATATTGTTGACTCATTACAGTCTATATGCAGTGAAGCTTTGAAGAATCCTGAATTGGCTGTTTGGAAAACACACTTTATTAAATATAAGGCGTTATTTGAGTATTGTCGGCAAGGGTTTATTTATGAAGATGGAAATACTATCCTTTTACTTGGGGAGTTATATCGAAATCACTACCATAGTGAACTGAATTCTAGAGTTTTTTATTTAAAGTATAAGCAGAGTGATGAACAGTTTTCACCATTTAAATCCTTTGAATACTATGACGTTAAAAGTACTTCACATTACTCATGTGCATGTCTTGAATCTTGGACTTATAAGGAAAAAGAATATGTGGTAACTGTTGCGTATGACAATAAGTATTTATTGGATTTTAACACTCCTAACTTTAAGGCGTGTACGGAAGAATTGATTGGTATTCTAGATAAGCATCAATTTGAACTTTATGAGGAGGAGTGGGGTTTGACGTATCGAAATAGCTGTGAAACCTCCATCGAAGCTTTTGAGGTTTTGACCAATCTCTGCGCAGATTTACGAGAGCTAGATAGTGAGTAATGTTGGCTAGCGTGAACGTCACACAAGGTTGAGTGGTGAAGTTTTTTCGTAAAGAGTTGGATTATGGCTGTCTTGGTGATTAGCAATATCGCAAAGGCAACCGTAATATTGAAACTGTGTCTAAGTCGCTCATCACAGTTCCACTGCTTTATGTGAGGTCAAGAAGTTGTACGTTCAAATAGTGGATCAGCATATGTATCATTAGCCAATGTGATACTAACTTCGCAGATGCGCCCAACCTAACAGCGCGACTACAGGCAGTAAGCATATTGATCGAAAACATAAAAGGGAGCATGAGTTTAGTGCTAGACATACTTGACTCCTGACTCCTAGAAATGCTCCTCTGTTCTTACCCATTTAGGACCTTGAATATTTTGCGCTGATTCAATAATGGGATGAGCATAAACAGAGGATAGGGTTTGAATGGCTTGTGTTTGTTATAAAGCAATCATTCTTCGGCAAGGGCTTGATAAGTAAGCTTGCCATGTGTGGTATACAGATAAACTTCTTTGATTTCTTCAGCAGTACAGCCTTTTAAAACAAGCTTAAATACAGCCCCGTAATAGGAAACACTCGGAAATTTAGTTGTATATGGTTCCACACCAACGACCTTACAGTTCGGATTATCCATTTCCACCTTATCAATGACATCGTTCACTTCAGAGACCACTTTCAAACGAGTAGTGTCATAAATGGTTTGTGTGACCACAATAAAGTTTGGAGGAGAACCAACGGGGCGGAACTTAACTTCTACTGCTTCACTTGGCAACAGTTCGCGCTTAAGTTGAGGTGGGGGAATATCAGTATTATCAGCATCTGTATAAATACTATCTGGATCATAACGATCATGGGCAATGGCAGCAGCTTCGGCTTCCTGCTCTTTCAATTGCTGCTTGGAATCATCTTGGGTCGGAGTATTGGTTGATTCGCTCGTAAAATCTGGCGAAGAAGATTCAGGTGTCTTATGACATGCTGTTAGAGTCGCTAAAATGACACCCGTAATGATGATCTGTTTCATGACAGAATTTCCTTTTAATTCGAGAATGGATGACACAAAGATTAATTGGTTACTGAGAACCAAACTGGGTACGTTGGACGTACTTCAGAACAGCTATACCTTTGATGTACAACCATCTGTCATTAATATTCTCGGCATGATAATCAAAGACCTGATAAGCAAAGTCATCAATATCAATTAACTTCTGTTCTTTTAAATCCTTACCTTCTCGAATAAGGGCATTCAGATCACCGCTATAGATGTAATAACGTAATCGATCATCTTTAGGAATAATTTGCCATTCTCTGCTAATTGCCACAAAAGCATTGCAATTTACATTGCCTTCGCAGCGTTTAACTGTAGGTGCAGAGGAGGGTTCATTAATGAAGGCCATGACTTTATTCATATCAGCATGACAAAGTGAGGTAATGGATAAGCAGGCTGCGACAGCACTGTATTTTAAAAATGCTTTGATTCGGTTGTTCATTAAAATTAAATCCTGATTATTGTTGTTTATTGATTTTTAGAACGTGCAGACAGGCAGCAATGCTACATTTCAGGCATAGTAGTACCTCAATGATCTGAATCTCATTGAAAAATTAGAAAAGTAAATGCCTGATCAGCGACAGTGATGCTGTTATGCAGATCGCTTTAGTTTGTCAAATGACCCGTCTTATGTGGCGATGGGCCATGATAAGAAGGAAAGGGCGAAGAATATTTAGAAATATAAAAAACAGTCATGATTGACTCCTTTGGGTATAAAGAAGTTTCACCACATCACTGCTAAATAATGGTGGCGAAACGAAAAGGGGTTAGCAGACTGATACCCAAAAAGATCAGCACACCCGAAGGTGTCCCCCTCCCGTTCCGCCGCAGAGGGGGAGACGCAGGGTCGCCCACCAAAAAGATAAACTTTTTAGTGTGCTTTGGGTAAACGGTCTGCTAAAACCGACTGACCATGTGGGTCAGCAAGCCCATCATAATCATAACGATTTCATAGGTCAATTCGATTTGTCCAGATGTTTTGTACAACTCAGTAAAAAATGAACAGGCATATGATTCCAAATTATTTCAAATACATATTACTGAAATGAAGTAACGCCAAGCATTGAACTTAGGTTCTTTGTCTCAGCGTTTTAAATACTCATTTCTAAACCCTTGGAGAACGTCCATGTCGTATTTGGATACAGAAGAAGAACCGTATAGCCCTCGCTTTAGAGAATCTCAAACACCGCAACTCAGCCTTGCAAGTGCTCCTACAACTTTGGCGATATTGGGTATGAACCTTGCCAAGTCGATGGGCTTTTCACCGATGCTAGGTGGTGTAGCAGGTGCAGCCTTGGGTGGGGTGATTCTGGTGTTAGCAGATCAAACTCGGTCAAATATCAGCACACATAAATACTGAGCAATACACAATTATCAGCAGAATTGAAGGACATATCTTATGGCACATTTAGTTGAAACAATGGCATTCACAGGAAAAACCCCTTGGCATGGCTTGGGTAATCAACTGACACCAAATCAACCGTTAGAGGTGTGGGCACAGCAGGCAGGGATGGACTGGCGGATTGAATCTTCGGATGTGAGTTACATGGCACAGAACCATCGGGGACAAAGCATCATCATGCCTTTCGAGGAGCAGCGTGTACTTTACCGTTCGGATACCCATGTACCTCTATCAGTGGTCAGTCAACGCTTTCAGGAAGTTCAACCGATGGAAATTCTGGAGTTCTATCGAGACTTAACTGAACAATCAGGTTTTGAATTGGAGACCGCGGGGGTACTTAAAGGTGGTAAAAAGTTCTGGGCATTGGCGAAGACTGGACAGACCTCAGCTTTAAAAGGAAAGGATATTAGCAATGGCTACATTTTATTGGCAACAGCCTGTGATGGAACCTTGGCAACCACAGCTCAGTTCACATCCATTCGAGTGGTGTGCAATAACACTTTGGCAATCGCTTTACGTGGACAGCAAGGGAATACGGGGGTGGTCAAGGTTCCGCACAGTACTCGTTTTGATGCGGATAAAGTGAAACAGCAACTTGGTATTTCAGTCCGTGCATGGGATGAGCACATGTATGAAATGAAGCAACTGAGTCAACGTAAAGTGACGCAGCAAGAAGCAGCTGCTTATTTTGATGCAGTGTTTAACAATACCAACATGAGCATTACGGAACAGGATGAAAGTATCATTCAGTTCTATCGGAATGCTGCTATGCCGAATCAAGCCAACCCATCTCGATCAGACAATAAAACTGAACCGAATGGACGTGCCATGTCTAAGGTGATGACCATGTTTAACGGACATGGGCGTGGGGCAGAGCTGAGTTCAGCCAAAGATACGGCGTATGGATTATTATGCTCAATCACCGAATTCTGTGACCATGAACGTCGTGCTATGAGTAGAGATCATCGCCTGGACTCTGCATGGTTTGGTATGGGAGCAGTCATTAAACAACGAGGACTTGAACAGGCATTAAGAATGGTGGCTTAAATCAAGGCATCTATTCAGTTTGAATTAAGCTTAACGTCCTAATCTAAAACTACGGTAATAACCGTAGCAAGCAAAGCAATACCCTTTTGGCCACATCCTCAGATGTGGCTTTTTTTATGCCCGAAATTCAGCTTTTACGATTTTACCGATACAGGAATATTCTCTATGAATAGTCATACCCAAATTCAGAACACCCTAAATCATCCACCTTTACAGCCTTATCCTATCAAGATTGAAACTGAACATAAGGTTGAGGTGGGCACACGAACCAAGAAAACACCAAAGAAAACCAGTCAACTACCCGCAGCCAAACGTCTTGCCAACACTAAAAAGCTGAATTACCAACAATGGTTGGAAGTCCGAAAGCAGGGCATTGGTAGCAGTGATGCAGCAACGGCATGTGGCCTCAATCCCTATATGTCGATGCTGGAATTATGGATGATCAAGACAGGTCGTATGCAGCAAAATATTGAAGATGAAAGTGCTGGCCATGCACCTTTATATTGGGGTAAGCAGCTGGAACCTCTAGTGGCCCAATACTACAGCATGCATACCAATCACAAAGTCCGACGGGTTAATGCCGTGCTACAGCATCCTGACGAAGACAAACACTTTATGCTAACTAACTTGGACTATACCGTGGTGGGTCATGAAGAAGTTCAGATCTTAGAATGTAAAACAGTAGGTGAGTATGGTTCAAAACTATGGCGAGATGGTGTGCCGCTGTATGTCCTTTGCCAGGTACAGCATCAATTGGCAGTCACAGGCAAACAGGCAGCGCATATCTGTGCCTTGATCTGTGGACATGAAACCCGAATCTTTAAGGTCACGCGCAGTGAAACGGTGATTAAATACATTGTAGATGCAGAGCGTTACTTCTGGGAATGTGTAGAAAAGGATATACCACCTGATGTCGATGCATCTGAGTCAGCAGCCAAAGCCTTACAGCTTTTATATCCTGTTCATATACCACTGAGCACTACTGATCTATCTGAGGATATCACAGCCAATCAGTGCTTTGAGCAATTACTGCAACAACGTCATTTGCTGGAACAACATCAGAGCAGTTTTGATCAGTTGAAGCATCAAATCCAAATCAAGATGCAGGACTCAGAACGAGCCATATTTAAGGCGGGTTCAGTTACGTGGAAGAAATCAAAAGATTCAGTTAGCTTAGACAGTAAAGCCTTACTGCAACAGCATCCCGAGTTTCTACAACAGTTCCCACAAAACAAACAGGGCACACGTAGATTCCAGATTTATACAGATGCTGATTAATCCAATCGAATTAGCCTAAGCAATTCCTATTAAGCTTCCGCATCACTTCCCCAAATCCCATTTCATCAAAAAAGCGCAAAACAGCCCCCGTCACCAGTAAGTACCGTGAAGTACTTACTGGTGACCAAATGGACTGTTCCGCGCTGAATTTATGCATTTTAAAAATGTTTGCTTCTTTCACATATCAAAGGGGCAATCGTCAAAAATTACCGTAGAGGAAAACAAAATGATTAAAGGTTTAGCAATCACGCCACCCGTATTAGGGCGTATCAGTATTGGCAAAATCGTCGAGAAAAATGGAAAGCGTATTCCTGAAAAGGATGATCAATTTACCATTACCAGCCAGATCCAGAATAAGGATGGTTGGGTGAAACACCCATTCGATGAACAATTGCGTGCCAAGGCACAAAACCAGAAACTCAGAACTATTCCAGTACGGATGATCTTTAATGATCCTGAACTGAATCTACGAGCTGAGTACACCTTATTTGACCGACAAACTGGTCGACCTATCTGCACAGGAAATGGCGAAACCTGCCAGCGTCTTGGACAGAACGGAATTCAACAACATCTATGTCCATCACCTGATTTATGTCCTTTGGCTCAAGGTGGACAGTGCAAACCTTATGGCAGGCTTTACGTCAATCTGGATGAATCGGATGAGTTAGGTACATTCATTTTTAGAACCACAGGCTTTAACAGCATCCGTACTTTGGCAGCACGACTACGCTATTACCATGCTGCATCGGGCGATCTACTGTCATGTCTGCCATTGCAACTGACTTTACGTGGGAAAAGCACGACACAGAGCTATCGTACTCCAATCTATTACGTGGATTTAACTTTACGTGATGGAGTTAATTTGCAAGAAGCCATTACTTCAGCTAAGCAAATCGATGAGCAAAGTAAAACATCAGGGTTTTATCAGGAGGCTTTAGATCATGTCGCGAGGCAGGGTTATGGGAATGCCAGTTTTGAAGTTGGAGATGAAGAGGGCTTGGATATTGTTGAGGAGTTTTACATTGATGAATCAAGATCAGAACAGCCTCAACAAACCCATGACTTGAGCCATGTTGAGGACATTCAGAAAGGGTTACAGCAGTCGGTTCAGGCTTTGAATTGAATAATTACTCTCTGTCTCTTAAAGATAGAGAGTTTTTTATTAAGTTGGTCTTATTTTTTTCATTTATAAAAACCCTTATGTAGAGGAAGATTCTCAAAAATTATAGTTTTAGGCTTGAAAAAGAAAAATGAAAACCTTAAATAGTGATGTATTAGGCATAATTTTCATTGCCTAAAGAAAAGCTAACCAATAATAACAGTAAGCTTTTAATTATTAATGAGTAACTAGGAACAAAATATGAACTTTTTTAAAAATCTTTTCAATCGCTTTAAACTTTTCTGTCAATCCGTTTATACCAAATATCGGAAGTCTATCAAGGTTGTCGCTACAACAGTAGTTTGTTCTGTGACTGGATACATTCTTGCACCTGCCTTTGCCTCCGTACTTGGTGCATGGGGATTTCTAGGTAAAGCGAGTACAGGTATTGCAATTAGCTCATTACATGGTGCAGCCTTGACAAATGCCTCCCTTGCCGCAGTTGGTGGTGGTGCTATGTCTGCTGGAGGTGGTGGAATGTTTGCTGGCAAGCTTTTGATTTCAGGTGCAAGCGCGGCCAATGGAATGTTTCTGTCAGCAGCATAAATTTAAAAAAGACTCTTTCGTTTAAATGAGGAGTCTTTTATCAAAACTACTTCTTTAAGCTTTTAGTATATCCGCATTCTGAATAACGGCTACAAGCCATAAAGTCACCGTATGGTCCTGTTCTTTTCCACATACGTCCCTGATTACATCTCGGACATCGCCATTTTTCTGGAATATCATGGTTAATGGACGTATTTTCATCTTTAGGTATATGAATAAATTCCTTGATGCTTGAGTCTTTGATAATTTCCTCTAGGAATACTGAATTACGTTCACCAATAAGAAAAACTTTCTCTTTTGCACGAGTCAATGCAACATAGAACAGACGGCGTTCTTCAGCATAGGCATGTGTTTCTGGTTGTGGCAAGACTAAGTTGATAAGAGGGTCATCTTCTTTTTCAGAAGGGAATGCACTACTGCCAGTATTTAAGCCTAAAATAATCACATAGTCTGCTTGTAGGCCTTTGGATGAGTGGATGGTTTTGAACTCAATGCTGCAATTTCTAAGAAAGGGCAAAATGCTGTCCAGATTTGGTTTGTGATGTTTGTAGCGACCCAAAATATAAATTGATTTCTTTTTACCTAAACTCGTATTGGCATTATTGATTTCCATAATGGTTTTAAACAGATATTCATAAATTTCCTGAGTCTTTGTTAGAAAGTTTATCTCAACTACTTTGCTGCTGGTTTTATCAACGGCATTGACCACTTTTTGAAGCTGGGACTTATTTTTTTGGATGAAGCCACTGGCGACATTGGCAATACCCTGATTGGAACGGAATGTCTGGGTAAGCTGTGTCTGTTTGGTATAGCCAAAGACCTTTTCAAATTGGGTAAAAATACTGATGTCTGAACCTGCAAATCGGTATATGGCTTGCCAGTCGTCCCCAACACAAAAAAGTTTTGTTTCGGGCACCTGATTCAGTAGGGAAAGGATGAGTCTGGCTCTGGCCTGTGAAGTGTCCTGAAACTCATCCACGATAATGAGCTTGAATGGGCTCTTATATCTATTTTCATTGATTAACTGGGCAGACTCGATTAGCAGGTCATCAAAGTCATGTTCCTTGCTGTTTTTCAATAACTGGTCGTACTGTTGGTAAACCTTGGAAAATAACTGTAAAAAAAGACTCTCCCGCAGGTTGAGTGAGGGTCTGGCCAATAGGCTCGCAATGTTGGCCTGATTGGATTTGTAGTGACTTAAAAAACTGACATAAAGTTCATTGGCATCATATTCATAGATAGACTGTGCCTTGGAGTTGATCTCGGCAAGAGTACGTGGCCTGAATACTTGTCCCCTTGATTTAAGCTCCTGTTCCAGTTTCCTAAAAATGGAACCTGTAATAAATTCATGAAAGGTGGTAGTGATTAAATCAGTTTTATATTGTTGATGGATTCCTAATTTCCATTTCATGTCATCCAGATACTTTTGTCCAAAGTGTGCAGGTGGCTTGCCGTGCTGGTCTACAGCGTAGTGTTCCAGATACAGGTTTATTTCAGGCAGGTAAAAGTCAGGCCTGTATTGGCGGTGATGTTCATTCGCTGTGTCATGCTCGTAGTTTCTTTCGTACTGGTAGGGAACCCCCTGACTGTACAACCAGTTTGCTATGGCTTTTTCACCATGTGACTTAACGATTTCGCCCTGATAGGTTTCAAAGCCATCCTTGAACCTGTCAAATGATCGTCTGTGTGCCTTTTCCCATTCACTTTGAGTTTTAAATGCAAAGGGAGACAAGGGTGGTCTTAGGTAGGCCGTTTTAAATAAAAGATATTTTGCCTGAAAGTCTGGATCTGTTTCAATCAGTTGTTGAATAATCCGATTCAGGAGGGATTGGGGTTTTCCTGCATCATTGGAAACTGATGGACTTTTTCCAGTTGCCTTACCAATCACCTTAACGCCGAACTTGTGGAAATTAAGTGCCTCAACACGGGTATTAAACTGGGCGAGAATGTCTTTTAATCGAAAGTTAATACGTTCACTGAGTTCCTCGCCTGCATTTTTATTGAATGCGAGAACCAGAATCTCTTCAGGTTTGTAGAGTCCAGTTAACAGGGCATAGCCTACCTTTCCAACAATTGTGGAGGTTTTCCCTGAACCAGCCGCAGCAACCAACAGGTTACGGTCCTCGAAGATGATGGAGGAAATGCGCTGTTCATCGGTGAGGGGCGTACTTTCCACCTGATCAAAGAACTGCTTAAATACCTTTAACTCACTTTCAACAAAACGCTTATTCTTTGCATCGATGGCATAGTTTGCCTCAACTGGCAATTCAATAAACTGTTGCAATCGCTCAAACAGGTTTTGTAGGGGCGGCTCAAATGCAAAAGAGATATCCCTTTGAATAAGGCTGTTAAACTGTTCAACAGGGGCTTTTGACCTTTGTGATAAATCTGACCTAAACAGCTTGCTGAGGTGATGAGATAGGTAAATATTTTGCTGGATAAAATTGTGATATTCCCGTAAGAACGGTTTTAAGGTTTCCTTGATCTTTTCAGCGTTTCTTTTATTTCTCAGGAATTCTGCATCATTGCGGATTTCAGTTTGAAACTGTTCAGCCTGTGTGTTGAACATGCCCTTGAACTGAAAGTTTTGATCAACGGTTTTGAGTGTCAATGATGACCATATCCAGCCTTTCTGGATATGCGTTTCCAGTACCTGTTCAGTATTGAGCTTTATGGTTCTGGTATCCAGTTCAAGTACCAGCTCAGGAAATGTATAGTTGAGTCGCCATTTGCTGGAACCTGCAAAAATGAAGCTGAGTAAACTTGGTTGGATATTCATATTGCCCTAAAATTAAAAATGTTTTTTAATAATTTGAGATTCATAAATGATTATAAATTTTACAGTAATTTTAGGTGGTATTTAGTTTTTATCACTATCAGTCTTCTAATAAATATCAGGTAAATCTTATTTTTTTAATGAAAGTCTATTTATTAGAGACTGAAGTTATTTAATCTAGAAGTTCTCTTCTTGATCTATCCATTCTTGAGAAGAAAGAATTAATTTTTCCATTTCTTCGATTACATCGTCACCCTCTTCTTGATATCCATTATCAAATGTAAAGTATGCTCCCCAGCTATCATCCTCTTCACGCAGATCTTTTATTCTTGTATCAATTGAATCCTCACCAAGCATCTTGTTTAAGTAGTTGATTTTTCTTTTCTTTACTCCGCCAAATTTTAAATGAGCTAAAAGATTTTGTATAAAAAAACTAGTTTGGCTGGAAAGTCCAGTTGCGCTACGCTTAGAGTATAGGAAAGGAACTAATCTATTATCTCGATTTCTATCATATCTAATATAAGCAAAAGCTTGATTATGAACGCAAATACAACTTAAATGCTCGAACGGGAAACAAATAAGTTTTCCTGGCCCACCTTGTGACATAGTATTAAGATCTGAATAAAAATCAGCAACCTTATGATATAATGATTCTTCTCGTAATGAACTTTCAAAAGCAAATATTCCTTTGAAAAATGGAGGTTTTTTATCATCTACATAAGAAGCTAGGCTCAATAATTCTAGGGCTGACCGAAGGTTGTTAAGTGTGATTTTTGTTTTAACCTCGATGACTGCGCGAACTGATTCTGGGGGGATAATTACTAGATCTGCTTCACGAAAAATGGGTGCATAATCTATTCTATCATAAATTAATATATCTATTTGTTTTTCTACGCCATGAATAAAACCTGTTGCAACATGATAACGTTCAGGTAAATGCTTTTTAAGAGTGTTTTTAAGAAGAGTTTCTCGATAGGTTCCTACAGTAGGGCCATGTTGATTAATAAACCTAATTCTCTGACTAAGTGTTTCTAATTCTGTTGCAATAGAAGCAGAGAAATTTCTTTGATTTTCAATAGCAAGAAATGCTGATGAAATTTTAAAAGAAACTATTTCATTATTAGGAGTGGCAATAATCATTTTTGCTGCCGTCAGACAGCGAATTATCCATTCGCTCTTTAATACATTTAGGGAAAATTTAGACTTATTAAGTAGATCAGTTAATTTTTTTAGCGTTAAGGATTTAGACTTATTTAAAAAAGCACAAATTAAATTACCAACTCGTTGCATATATATACTTAAGTTAGTATGTCTACTATTACTTAAAAATGAGAATGGAAATATTCTTAGTTTATCAAAGTCATCAAGTGGTATTGTTCTCTGGTTTTCTTCTGTAAGTAAATTTGTACAGAGGATAATTTCACTTTGTGTTTTTTTTATTATATAGTAAATCTTAATATTATCCCATTTGTCATCCATGTGGATACAAACATCATGAACTTGTAGTTCCATAAATCTGAATTCTCTATTGCTGTGTGCTGAAGTATAAGATAACTTTAATCTAGAAAGTTTTAAGTAGCTAATTTAATAAATATTTTATAAATAGATCTAGTTTTTACATTATAAAATATAAGTGAGCTATAATGAATAGCTCACTTATATTAATTCTAATTCAACTTATATGGGCTGAAGAATGGAATATCTACCTTCTCTATCCTTAAACGCTTTATCTCCACCTTCGAGTAGAATACATACTGTTTGTCTAATACCTTTGCTAGTCTCATCAGATTCATTATGTTCAAGAGATCCAGAATAGTATGAGATACGAGGATAAACCTGACTAGGTGATCGGGAGGATGATGCAATAATAATTTGTTCTGCATCTGTGCCTACTACTAAGTTTGGATTATGAGTAACAATAATAATCTGTCGATTTTCTTTTGCCTTTCTAATATATGGAACTAATTGAGAATATACAGATGAGTTATCTAAATTTCCTTCTGGCTGGTCAATAATCAAAGGGCGTCTATCATCTTCGTCCATTAATAAGTATAAGACTAATAATGCTATTCCTCTTGTACCTGGAGAAAGGTGTTCAAGATATGATCCAGCATACTTAATTCGATATGTTGTACTAATATGATCAGTAGAGAACATCCAATCAAATAGTTCACTTAACTTTAGGCTAGGAGCTGCACAATTCTGCATGAAATCAAAAGGTGAAACTTTCTGATTAAAATCAGAAAGGACTTGAGATATTTGATTTTTATCATTGCTTTCCCAGGCTGGAATAATTTTTTCAACAATGAAAGATTCAATTTCTTCTTTTTTTACTAAGGCATAGGGCTTTCTACCATCGAAAAATTTAACTATTTTATCAACCCATTCTTGACGATTGATTTTATAGCCAGCTGAAAGTTCGAATGTCATATCTGTGCCAAACGATGCTAATTGTTTTTGCATAGGCGCATATAGCTCTTTTAAGCCATTGAGATCTTCAGCCAAAGCTTCAAAATATTTCAAATAAATACGCTGTCTTTCAACAGTGTGCTCAGTTATTGAAGGTAAAATTTTCTGATCTATGTCTTGTATCTCTTTTTCTAACCTTTTCTCAGTTTGCTCGATATCATTAATTTGTTTTTGAAGATCTAGTAATCTTCTACGATTTATTTCATCGTTACTCAACTTTTGTTGGTAATCTATGATACGTTTTTGAATGTCAAAGAGGGTACTTCCAGTGGGGTTGTGGCTACTTTCATTGCCTTTAATTTTCTGAATTTCTTCATTAATTCTTATAGAGTTTTGTTCTAGAATAAATTCAATATTTGGATTCCAGGAAGGCTTTAGATTCTTGAAGTCTAGATTTCGGATAATTTCATGTTCTTGTGCACCTGCTATTAATTGGTCAATTTGATGATCTGTCTTTTCTTTTAAGTTTTTATAGGTTTTTAAAAGTTCATCAATATATCGTTTTGAGCGATTCAGTTTAGATAAACATAATTCTTGCTCTTTTAAATTGAGTTGTTCCTTTTCTAATAACTTTAATATTGCCTCATCTGCAGTTTGAGTTAATGCTGGTAATTGAGATTTGAAATCGATAATTTGCTTTTTAATTGATTCTAACGTTAACTGCTTTTCAGTTTTTTGGATAACAGTAAAATGTAATCGTTCAATTTCTCTATTTAATGCAACAATTCGACCACGGAATTCATTCTGTCTAGATTGTGATGCTGCTTCTCTTGCAGAGCGAAGCTCTTCGAATGAGGAGTAATCTTCTTTTAGATCTTCATCTAGATGGTTGAAAACCACCTCTTCAATTGCTTTTTGTAATTCATTCCCTTGATGATCATTAGAACAAAGTCTTTCTACAAAATCTTGAGATAAATAACGGACTAAAGGTTTAGGAAGTGATGGTGCATTATTGGGAAGTATACCAGTCGATACTTCACCATTCCCCCAAGTAAGCTCGATTTTTACATCAGATAAATGACGTTTACCTTTATTAATAAACGAAGCTTGCGATTTAGTATCTAATGGAACACCGCCAGCAAACGCAATAAGATCAGCAATTGCTGTTTTTCCAGCTCCTTTTTCGCCTATCACAGAAATGAGACCAGAATTGAGGTTTAATATTTCTTGAGAGAACCAACCGTTGTGATTATCAATTTTAATTTTGGTAATTATTTTACTTAAATTAGAGGGTTGAGGTCGTATATTACTTATTTTTACTCTTGAATCAGGCTCCCATAGTACTTGTTTGAGTCCTTCAAAAGTGGGGTCTGCTTTAATCCAACAGAATCTATCATGATCAGGTCTAAATAGATCATCTTTTGTGTGTGCATCAGAACCATGTAAACATGGTTTTAAGCTTTTATACATTCTTATAATTTCTTGAGAATTAGTACCATTTTTTTGACCTAAATAATATTTTCTATCATTAGGATTCCCAGAAAATATGAAATGAGATTGTCTTATTAATTCATCTCTAACAGAAGAGAACCCATCCGCTGGTAAACCACTGATTCCATCTTTTCCATTTGCAATACCTATTAAGGAATTTTTTTAAGCCATGCATCATTATCAATCCAATTCAGAATGTCAGTATAAGAGGGCTTGAATTGTTCTATCCCAAACTTATAAGCTAATTGTTCCTGAATACTAGGATTTTGAGCTTTTGCGAAAGAGATTAAGTCGTCTTTATAGCAACCATATTGTGTCGAGTTATAGGTAACTTTTAAATTTGTAAGAGCACGTTCTATTTTATTAATGTGGTCTGAATCTCCTGGATTTATCAGTAAGTGGATGTTTAACGCTTTCCCATCACTTGTTGATGGCTGTGCACGAAACTCAATATTTGGTAAAACAAATTTTACTGAACTTAATCTAGGGGCGGTTGTATCGTTAAGAGCTTCATAGATTTTTTTGTAGCCATCAATTGTCATATAGTCAGTTATTCCAATGACTGCTATATCGAACTCTTTAGTCTTAGTTTCTAAAGCATCTAGATATTGTTCCCATGTGGTTCCAATAAATGAAGAACCTAGTTGGCTTTCAGGTGTATGAATATGAAGATCCCATCTTCTCCATTCAGATCCTATATGGTATTCAGAATTCTTAATATTAAGTAAATTCATTTTTTTCTCAATTTAATCGTGCAGCAGCAGTTGCGATATGACCAGCTAATGAAGTTATAAATGTTTTTAAGCCTGTCAAACTTGATAATTCAGAATATTTTCCATCAACATCTGCGGATCTTTCTGAAGCTAAAATTGTGGCATTTGTATAAAGTTGTTCTTGTACTAAACGTTGGCATAGAACATCGTAACGTTGGAGGTAAGAGGCATTTTTAAATTCCTCAAAAATGGGGAAATGGGGAGATCTATCTTTAACTGGTCTGCGCGATTCAGGAGCATCTTCTACCATCATTAACCATCCAACGAATGGTCTAGATTGTTTTCCAAATGCACCCTCTCTATAAGCTGTCCATAAATCGTGTGCTGTACCTAGTGCTTCTTCAGTACGATTATTAAAATTATTACCAAAGGATGGACCAACTTGGCTTTTTAATTCAATAGCAGCAATTAGTTCTCCTTTATAAAGAACTAATAGATCCCATAATTTCGTAGGGCGAAAATATCCAGGTAACGTTAGCATTGCCTTATTTTGATAGATTTCAGCATGTCCTAGGCCATTTTGTTGAATTACCTCAAGGATTAGTTCTAAGAATCCATCCATATTTTTTCCTGCTGTAACACCAGCACGTTCTCCTTGATCAGCTTTACCAGTATTAATTTGTTTTAGCTTTGCGGCTGCACGGTTTCCCCAAAATAATTTGACAGCATCCTCAGCTTTTTTTTCATAATTTACTAAATTTAGAGTCATTTAATTTTCATCCTCCCCTAATATAGAGCGTTCTTCAGTGCTCAATTTATAAAGTTTAAAAGTCGCTTGATTGCATGCGGAAAGATCCCTATTTTTCGCAGCGTGAATGAGTTCAGTGCGTAAGGTTTCACATACATTTTCCCAAAGTGGTAAACGTATTCTTCTCAGGTATTGAGCTTGAAATCTAAGGAAACCACCTTTCATTTTTGTTGAATACATACCGATAAATAATCGTGTAACCGAGGACATTAGTACGGCTTGTAATGCATGTAAATCCCAATTCTGAGAGGTCACAAAGTATAGATTATGATGTGGATAAAAATTTCCATCTTCATAAACTATGTGAGCTTGTCCTTTTATATCAGGAATTAATAATTTTTTCTTTGATAATAATGAGGGGGTTATACGATCAATTGTACGATACCAATTTAATGGGTTCTTCTTAGCGCAATGGCGAGCACTAATGATTTCTTTATTAGATTCTAAATATTTTTTTAGTTTAGGATATTTATCAAGATCGACTAACTCTCCAGATTCTTCAAATGGATTGATTACGACCTGTTTCTGCCAACGCATTTCACCAGAAATAATGTCCTTTGTGGTAGCTAAAGGAATTTTTCTATCTGATTCTATATCTATCTCGTCATCCTTACTAATAAAGATTTTATCAGCACCAGTAGCTACTCCAATGCCTACCTTACACTCAGCATCCTCTAATAGTGGAAATTCATTTTCAATACGGCGTATAAGAGCTGTTTGATCTTTTGATTCTAATAGCCATGGTTCATGCCCATTTACAATACCGGCTAACTCTTTGACGAACGTACAATCTCGTAAAAGATTTTCAGATAATAGTAAGCGAGATAGTTCTGCTAATACTTTTTCTGAAATCTCTGGTTGATGAGCTATACGTGTAAATTTTCCAGAACCTTTCTTAATAATAGTGATTGCTGGATAGGCTATCACTTCTGTATGGAAGGCATCTGTATCCATCATATCTATGTAAATTTTTAAATGATAATTATCAGATATGAACTTTCTAAGTTGAGATCCATATTTATTTTTCATCCAGCGATCTGCACAGATAAAGCCCAGTTCTCCTGAATTAGAAAGAAGAGATAGTGAACGTTCTATAAAAGGAACATAAATATCAGCACGATCATAAATTGTTTTGTATATAGAGCGATATTTAGCTAATAAATCATTTTTAATCAATTCTTGACGAACATAAGGAGGATTTCCAACAACAAAGTCGAATGATTGATTTATTGGTGTTAAAAGAAAATCTTCATTTATTAGCCAACTATCAACTAATTGAATCGCTTGGTTAGCCGTAAAACTTTCACTCTTTAGTTGCTCTATTAACTTAAAACGAGTGGATTCGAAAGTATTCTTATCAATTTCTATTGCACGAATTGAATTAATAAGTTCATTGAAATCTAACTTATTAGTTTTTTTTGATTTTTTCCAAGATTTAACAAGTCGCTTTACTACAATTTTAAGAAAGTCTCCATCGCCAAAAGATGGTTCTAATACGCTCATTTGGTATAAAGCACGATCATCTGTGTAGCCAACTAAATCTAATATGAAACTTACAACTTCTGAACGTGTGTAAATAGCACCACGAGGTAAAATTTCATTTTGTTGTTGGAAATCAGCGTTCATATATTTCATCTACTACAGTCGAACATTTGAGAGGAGCTAAATTTGCCCATTAAAAGATGATAATGATGGAATAGTATGATTGTATCTTAACATTAGATGTAAATAATAAGGGAGCGCTATAAGAATTTCTTATAAGATGTTAATTATCATTTTTTACACCTTATTTACACCTAGGAGTTTTTTTTATTTATTAAGTTGTTGATAATTTTTGTTAAATTTTATTTTGTTGTCCAATCCATCATCGGTGCAACGGATATTCTAGGATGTATTTCTTTGACTACATTATTTTGAATATCAGACATTTGAACACCAATAGAATCAATAAGAGAGGAGAGTCAGATCTGTATATTACCCATCAACTTTATGTGCTGAATATATGAGTTCTAAGAACATTTCTCATACATCAATTCAAGTGACTGCGATAAATCAGAAAATTCTGAAAACAGATTAAAAAAGCAGGAGCTGAATTATACTGGAATGCTAGAATTTAGCAAAAATTTCAATACTGGCATGAATATTGAATAGATTAATATTTGCTCAAATTTGCATTTCGATCCATTACATAAAATTACATAAATTATATACTATTGATTTTTATGATTAAATTTAATTATTTTATACAATAATAGTTTCAACTCAAACTATTTCATCTCAATCAATTTGAAGAAAAAATATTCGCTCCCTATAATGATTTTCACTCATGGGATCAGGAAGAAAAGTATTTGGCTTAGATATTCAGAGCGATAAATAGCGTGGTAATTTTCCATTAAAATACAGACAACATCATGTACAACGTACTAAAATAGTGTGTTTAGCTTTTTTTGTGCGTGATTGAGATGGATGATGCTGTACGTGTTTTGCAAAGTGTTCGGCGGATAGAACAATGTGTGGAGCTTTATTCCAAACGATTGTCTCAACTTCACCATATCACCACACCACAATTAGTTGCTCTGATGACGATTGCAAAAATTGGTCCTTGCAGTATGTCTGCGATAGGGAAAGCAATTTTTGTTAGTCCAAGTACGGTTGTTGGGATTGTTGATCGCCTAGAAGAAAAAGGGTTGGTATTGCGTATGAGGGATACACAAGACCGTCGACATGTACGTGTCAGCCTGACTTCAAAAGGTGAGCAATTACTCGATCAATCACCATCTGCATTACCAGAAGGTTTTTCACTGGCTTTACAAGCATTAACCAATGATGAGCGCCAAAGTCTCGTTATTTCGTTAGAGCAGTTTGCCCAGTTATTAGAGGCAAAAGTTCCAAATTAAAGCCAGTAAAAAGCAAGATAATACAGATAAAGATGTGATTAATTTCTAACAGCCCAAAAGCTTTTCTGATACCACACTTAACTTGAGTATGCCGAGTATGGAAATACAAAAGGAGATAGCGTGGAAGCTTTATCAAGACAGTCGATACGTTCGACCAAACAATCAATTATTCATCAATTGAATCAATACAATGTGCGCAACTTTCAACCACAAGATGTGCGAGAAGTTCATGCCTTGATTCAATCTTGCCCATCTTTGGATTTAAATTCACTCTACGCTTATGCATTACTTGCTGAGCATCATACGGACACTTGTTTTGTTGCTTATGATCATAAGGGACAAATTTGTGGTGCTGTCACGGGATATATTTGCCCTGAAGAGCCAGATACTTACTTCTTGTGGCAGATTGCGGTCTCGCCCACGGTACAAGGAAAAGGCATAGGCTCCTTACTCCTTGATAATGTTAGAGAACAATGCCTAGAACCCCGCCAATTAAAACGATTAAAAACAACAATTTCACCAAGTAACAAAGCCTCTCAAAATCTTTTCCGCAGTTTCGCTTCCCGTTTTGATGTTGATTGCAAAGTCAGTCCATTTTTATCAAAACAGGCGTTGCAACCCTTAGAACCAGAACCTTTTGAAACACAACATGAACCTGAAGATCTCTACACATTAGGGCGTTGGGATTGGAATTGATCAACCTTTAAAGCGTTGATCTTGTTGTTTTACATTCACTCGGAGTGATTCATGAATATTTTCAGCCGATTAGAGTCTGAAGTACGCGGCTATATCCATTCTTTTCCTACAGTATTTAAAACTGCAAAAAATGCAGTTTTAGTGGACGAGAAAAATAAGCACTACATCGACTTTTTGGCGGGTGCAGGCACATTAAACTATGGACATAACAATCCAGTCTTAAAGCAAGCTGCGATTGACTATCTGATGCAAGATGGGATTGTGCATGGTTTGGATATGGCGACGTCTGCAAAGAAAGCGTTTATTGAGACTTTTGAGCAATACATCTTAAAGCCAAGAGCTTTGGATTATAAGTTGCAATTTACTGGTCCAACAGGGACTAATGCTGTTGAAGCTGCGATCAAACTCGCACGTAACGTGACTAAGCGACACAATATTATTGCTTTCACCAATGGCTTTCATGGTGTCAGCTTAGGTGCACTTTCACTTACAGGAAATCAAAAGTTCCGTGAAGCAGCTGGTGTTGAGTTAGGCAATGTTCATCATGCTGCTTATGCAGGCTATTTTGGTGATGACGTTGATACCATTGCGATGCTTGATAAACTGCTCGCGGATCGAAGTAGTGGTGTGGATCTACCTGCGGCGATTATTGTGGAATGCGTGCAAGGTGAAGGTGGTCTAAATACAGCAAGTATGCAATGGCTTAAAAAACTTTCGACCTTGTGTAAGCAGCACAAAATATTATTAATTGTGGATGATATTCAAGCAGGATGTGGTCGTTCTGGAAGTTTCTTTAGCTTTGAAAAAGCTGAGATTTACCCTGATATTGTGACTTTATCTAAATCATTGTCAGGTTTTGGTCTGCCGATGTCATTGGTGCTGTTTAAGCCGTCTTTAGATATTTGGAAATCGGGACAACATAACGGAACTTTCCGCGGTAATAATCTAGCATTTGTCACTGCAACCACAGCCATTCAAAAATTTTGGGCAGATCGAAAATTCCAAACAGAATTGGCGCAAAAGTCTGAGTTGGTGAGCAGCCGCCTAAGACACATCGTGCAAAAATTTCCTGAAGCTGAACTGACACATCGTGGTCGTGGGTTGATGCAAGGTGTTGCCTTTAAAAATCCTGATTTGGCTGATGAGGTGACAACACAAGCGTTCAATCTAGGCTTAGTGATTGAAACCTCAGGTAGTCGTGGCGAAGTGGTGAAATTGCTTCCACCATTGACCATTGAGAATGAGACCTTAGAAAAAGGGATCGACCTGCTAACTCAGGCGATTGAGCAAGTTGTGCAAGATGATGCTCACGCTAAAACTTTGAGTACTCAAAGCAAATCTATGAATAAATTACAAGGAGCTGTTTCATGATCGTACGTCAACTACAAGATATCTTAAATACTGAGCGTGATGTGCAAACAGAAACTTGGGCAAGCCGCCGTCTATTGTTACAAGAAGATGGTATGGGCTTTTCAATGCATGAAACAACGATTTTTGCGGGTACACAAACCCATATTTGGTACAAAAATCATTTGGAAGCGGTGTATTGCGTACAAGGTGAGGGTGAAGTTGAACTGATTCCTTCTGGTGACGTCTACAAAATTACACCGGGAACATTGTATGCCTTGAACAAAAATGACAATCACTATTTACGTGCAAAAACGGATTTAGTGTTGGTGTGTACCTTTAATCCTGCATTGGTTGGAACAGAAGTTCACGACAAAGATGGTGTTTATGCAACACCTGAACAAATGATGAAACAAGTGGAGGAGGAGGCTTAATCATGCAAATGAGTAATCCTTATCTAACTCGACGAAATGATTCGGCTGCAATTGTGGCGCGTGTTGATCCTGTGGTTTATGAAGAAAGCATCACACAAGGTGTATCCGAGCAGCAAAAGCAAGACTATGCCAAAAATGGTTTCTTACAGATAGATCACTTGTTTAGTGCAGAAGAAGTGAAATATTTGCTCGATGAATTGCATCAAATGCGGCAAGATTTTGCGGTGCAGCAACGTCCAGAAGCGATTATCGAAAGAGAAAGCCAAGAAGTACGTTCAATCTTTAACGTACATCGTTTGAATGACGTATTTAAAAACTTAGTTTCAGATGAACGTGTACTGAATGTTGCACGATCATTGCTTGGTAGCGAAGTTTATGTGCATCAGTCTCGTATCAACTATAAGCCGGGTCTGCACGGCAAAGAGTTCTTTTGGCATTCTGACTTTGAAACTTGGCATAGTGAAGATGGTATGCCGAGAATGCGTGCGTTGAGTTGTTCGATTTTATTGACAGATAATAGCGAACATAATGGGCCGTTATTGGTGATCCCAGGATCGCACAAGCATTATATTTCTTGCCAAGGTGAAACACCTGATGAGCACTATAAAAAGTCTTTGAAGAAGCAAGAATATGGTGTGCCAGATGGCAGTTTATTAGAGTATCTGGCTGATATGGGGGGTATTCACTCTTGCACAGGATTAGCTGGAAGTGTTGTGTTCTTCGATTGCAACCTTATGCATGGTTCAAATAGCAATATTACGCCATTCTCTCGGAGCAATATTTTCTTTGTCTACAATAGTATTGACAATCAATTGCAACAACCTTTAGGCGGCATTAAGCCTAGACCTGAGTTTATTGCAGCCAGAGAAGATATAGATGCTATTCAACCCAAAAACTTAGAACTTTAAGTCAAAAAGCCAAGTCTCAGGACTTGGCTTTTTATTTACTCGGTGATGGCTTTCGGCACAGTGAAATAACTATCTAAAAAGCTAAATAACATACAAGCAAACACGAGGCTAATCCCCGCTAAGCATGTCATGCTCCAACCGCCGTTATTCCAAGCAAAAATACCTAAAGCAGAACCGCATGCACCACCTGTGAAATAGGCTGTCATATAAATGGCATTGATACGTGATTTGGCATCAGGACGTAAACGGAAAATAATACTTTGGTTACTGGTATGCACCAGTGCTAACGCTAACTGAATTAGTGTAAAACCAAGAATATAACTGATAAGGAATGTTTGACCGTAGTAGAAAAAGATCCAACTCAAAATAAATAATGCGCAACCGATCCACGTTAAATGTTTGGTATAACCTTGATCTGCATATTTACCAATATATTGAGTTGAAAGCGCACCAAAAATACCGACTAAAGTCACCATACCAATCAACAAATCAGGTAGGTGATGTGCTGAGCTGAGTAATAACGCAATCGTAGAATATAAGATGCTGACTGCTGCAAAAGCGAATCCACCTGCAAGTGCGCGTAACACTAGGCGCTTTTCTTGTTTCAATAGTTGAGCCATAGAAACAAACACTTGACCATAGTTCAGCTTCATACGCATTACATAAGGAAGGCGACTTTTCAGTGCATAGGCCAAAATCAACATGAGTATTCCACTCACCACATAAATGACTTTCCAGTGAAATAAATTCGAGAACAGTCCTGCCAGACTTGTAGAAAGTAAAATACCGACCAGTAAGCCACTCATGAGAAAGCCAACCACTTCACCTGTTTTTTCAGGTTGCACGGTCATGGTTGCAAGCGGGATGAGCACCTGTGCTGCAACAGAAAATAATCCTGCCATAATTGTACCAACCCACAGCATTGGAAGATTCACAGAGAATGCACTGATGAATAGACCGACTGCGCACAAAGCCATAAGCAATGGAATAAATTTGGTTTTATTCACCACATCACCCATCGGCACGATAAATAGTAGTCCGAGTGCATAGGAGACTTGTGCAAAAGTAACTGTGAGCGCCGCTTGACCTTCAGTCACAGAAAAGTATTGCTGAATCGAATGAATCAAAGGCTGGCTATAGTAGTTGGCACCTGCACACAAACCACATGCTGCCGCCATAAACCAAAGTAAGGCTTTATTTTGACTAATATCTTCAAGAGCAGACATAAATTTTCTCTGTAGTTGGTTTATGCGGTGTATGCGGTTGCTTCGATTTCAATCAGCATGCCATCTAAGGCCAAACGTGAGACAGGAATGAGCGTGCAAACAGGGAAGGCATGATGTTTCCACAATGTTTGCATGACTTGAATCAATATCTGATGTTTTTCAGGATTATGATCAACAATTAAAATACGTAAAATGGCAATATCTGTATATTGTGCTTGAACTGAGCTGAGCGCATGTTGAATATTATAAAAGACTTGTTGTACCTGTTGGTCAAAATTTTCAGAAAGAACACCATTTTTATTTTCACCGCCTTGACCTGCAATATGAATGATGCGCTGATTGGGGTGTACAACTGCAATATGACTATAACCGTTGCTACGTGGATCATAGAGTTCACTTGGATTTGTGATTTTAAATGCTTGATTCATAGCTCTACATCATTTTGAAATCTGAGTTATGTTAGTATCAAAGCTCAAGTTAACTAGAGGTCAAGCATATTTTGAAAAAAGAACATCCTCAGGCTTGGCTGACGATTGGCGAACTTGCAAAACGTAGCGGCGTCAGTGTGCCGACAATTCGTTTTTATGAAGAAAAACAATTGATTTGGGGAATACGAACAGCTGGCAATCAGCGTCGTTATCAACGAGCGATGCTGAGACGAATTGCAATTGTGAAAGCAGCACAACAGGTTGGTATTAGTTTACAGCAGATAAAAACCACGTTTAGTTCCTTACCTAAACAGCAGGTCGCGACGAAAAAAGACTGGCAGCAGATGTCACAGCAATGGCAGGGACAACTTGATCAACAGATTATGATGTTGTTACAACTTCGCCAGCAGCTCGATCAATGTATTGGATGTGGCTGTCTTTCTTTGGATCAATGTCCACTAAGAAATCCTGATGACTGTTTAGCAGAGGAGGCAATGGGAGCACATTTTCAAGAAATTTTATTTATGCTCAATCAA
The DNA here is from genome assembly GCF_000241225.1 of Acinetobacter sp. NBRC 100985. NCBI lineage: Bacteria > Pseudomonadati > Pseudomonadota > Gammaproteobacteria > Moraxellales > Moraxellaceae > Acinetobacter > Acinetobacter sp. NBRC 100985. The sequence goes on from NZ_BAEB01000006.1 coordinate 101,045, forward strand.
AAGAAATAAGAAGTTGAATAGAGAATAAAAAATACGCACCAATATTGTGCATTTATCTTGGTTTTGTTGGACGAAATCATACAAATATCACTTGAAAAAATGCCATTTTAAGTTTTTACATTTCTTTTTTACTTTTATTTGGATTCGACTGAAAGTATGGGTAAAGATAACTCTACCTTAAATAGTAGCTCGATTTATTAATAAGAATTACTCAGCTTTATGTCGCCGAAAAGACCAATAAAAGTTCAAATAAGCCAATCCCTCCTAACAACTGCATGATTATGATGCGAAATCAGCCCTTGAATCTGTTGCGATGCAAACGATCAGCTAAAGACAAATAGATGGATTTGGTTTGAAAGTATCTTCAATACAGATGAAATAAAGGTTTATTTAATAAATGTCACTTGGATCTTTCTTACTGGAAAGAAAAGAGTAGAACGATGCATGGATCGATATCGAGAATGATCAGAATTTCATATTAAGACAATATGAATGAATTGGTTTTGCTGATCAAAAGGCAAACCTGCGGATCATACAAGTTTGAATAAGAAAAGTGAATCATCAGTTCAAAATATAGGTATTTATTAAATAAATATTGGGTGGAATTTTAAAAAAGTTCCATTAGAATCCAAATTTCTACAAAGAATACTCCTGGGGGAAACATTGCGAGTCGCGATGTTTACTTAAGAACAACTAGCTTGAGGAACGCTCATGCAGATCGGAATCCCAACCGAAACTGTCGCAGGTGAAAGCCGCGTAGCTGCTACACCAGAGACAGTTAAAAAGTTGATTAACGCAGGTCATAGCGTTGTCATTGAACGTGGTGCTGGTGTTAAAGCTGCGTATATTGACAGTGCTTATGAACAAGTTGGCGCAACCATTACGGACGATGCATATACAGGTAGCCAAATTATTTTGAAAGTACGCGCTCCTAAAGGCGAAGAAATTCAAAAACTTGCGGCGAATACTACTGTAGTAGCAATGTTTGACCCTTACCGCAATTCAGAATTAGACCAATTCGCTGCTCAGCAAGTGAATGCTTTTGCTTTGGAATTACTTCCTCGTACGCTTTCACGCGCACAAAACATGGACGTACTTTCATCTCAAGCAAACTTGGCAGGTTATAAATCTGTATTGCTTGCTGCGGCTGAATATCAACGTATGTTCCCAATGTTAATGACAGCTGCGGGTACTGTAAAACCTGCACGTGTTGTGATCATGGGTGTTGGTGTTGCTGGTCTTCAAGCGATTGCGACTGCAAAACGTTTAGGCGCAGTTGTAGAAGCAACTGACTTACGTCCAACTGCTAAAGAACAAGTTGAGTCTTTAGGTGGTAAATGGTTAGACGTACCAATGTCAGACGAAGAAAAACAACGAGCTGCCGAAGCTGCGAAAAGTGGATATGGTTGGCAGCCGGGTGAGCAATACATTAAGGATCAAGCTGCGATTGTAGATAAAGCGGTATCAAATGCAGATATCGTGATCACTACTGCATTGATTCCAGGTCGTAATGCGCCACGTTTAATCAAAGCTGAAACTGTTGCCAAGATGAAACCAGGTTCTGTCATTTTAGATATGGCAGTTGAAACTGGCGGTAACGTTGAAGGCTCTAAAGAAGGCGAGACCGTTACAACTGAAAATGGCGTGAAGATTTTGGGTATTCCAAACATTCCAGGCACAGTTGCAACTGAAGCATCTGCATTGTACGCACGTAACGTATTTAACTTTGTTGAGACATTATTCGACAAAGAAAAAGGTTTTGTACTCAATCAAGAAGATGAAATCCAAAAAGCGTTACTCGTGACTCATGGCGGTCAAGTACTGCTCAAGCGCGGTTAAGGAGAGTTCTCATGGTTGAAACGATTACAATTTTCGTCCTTGCCATCTTCGTAGGTTATTACGTTGTTTGGGGTGTAACACCTGCATTGCATACGCCATTAATGGCGGTTACGAATGCATTGTCTTCAATCATTATCGTTGGAGCAATGATTCAAACTGTAGGTATGCCTGCGATTGGTGTTGATGCAAACGTTGCTTTCCAAAGCGTAAACGTTGTAAGCATTTTGGGTGCAGTTGCTGTGTTCTTGGCAAGTATCAATATTTTTGGTGGCTTTGCTGTAACTGCTCGTATGCTTGAAATGTTCAAGCCGAAGCAAAAGAAAAAAGAGGGCTAATTGATGGAATTTATTCGAGACTATGCGGATTGGTTCTACCTTGTTGGTGCAGTCCTCTTTATCTTAACGTTGCGTGGTTTGTCAGGTCCTAAGACTGCGATTCAAGGTAACCGTTACGGTATGATCGCAATGACTATTGCGGTAATCACGACTTTCTTCGTAGCAGAACATCCTGTTGTTTGGATGATCGTTGGTGCGATGGTGTTGGGTGGTATTGTTGGTATCGCTCGTGCGAGAACAGTTCCAATGACGCAAATGCCTGAAACAGTTGCGTTGATGCACTCATTAGTTGGTTTGGCTGCGGTATTGATTGCGATTGCTGCAATTCTGCATAACAACCAATTAACAGTATTGTTTGAGCAAAATGAAGCTGCCTTAAGTACTGCTGGTGTTCAACATGCTCACATGAGTGCGGTTCATTTATTTGAATTGTTTGTTGGCTGTTTTGTTGGTGCGATTACCTTTACAGCATCTGTATTTGCTTACGGTAAACTTGCTGCGAAAAAATGGGCAAAAACGATTTCTGGTGCATGGGTTAAACCTGTTCAAGCAACGATTTTCATCGCAATGCTTGCATGTGGTTTCTACTTCTTCACGACAGGTAACATGACTGCATTCTGGGCGATGACAGCGCTTGCACTTGCATTCGGTTGGGTTTGGATTGCACCAGTAGGTGGTGGTGATATGCCAGTTGTGGTATCGCTTCTTAACTCATTCTCTGGTTGGGCTGCGGCAGGTATTGGTTTCACACTTGAAAACAATATGTTGATCGTTGCGGGTTCACTAGTAGGCTCTTCGGGTGCAATTCTTTCTTACATCATGTGTAAGGCAATGAACCGGTCAATCATCAACGTATTGTTTGGTGGTGCGATGGGTGGTGCGGCAGTTGCAACAGCAGACAAGGGTGCTCAAGTTCAACGTAATCATCGTTCTGGTTCAGCAGATGACGCAGGCTTCTTGATGTCAAATGCAGACAGCGTTGTGATCGTACCAGGTTATGGTATGGCGCAAGGTCGTGCACAGAATGCGGTTAAAGAATTATGTGAAATCTTGAAAGAGCAAGGTGTAAAAGTACGCTTCGCGATTCACCCAGTTGCAGGTCGTATGCCTGGTCACATGAACGTATTACTTGCTGAAGCTGATGTTGCGTATGAAGACATCTTGGAAATGGATGAGATCAACTCTGATTTCCCTGCAACTGATGTAGTACTTGTAATCGGTGCGAATGACGTTGTTAACCCAGCGGCAAAAGATGATCCAAGCTCACCAATCTATGGTATGCCGATTCTTGAAGCCCATAAAGCTCGTACAATCATGGTGATCAAACGTTCTATGGCAACAGGTTATGCTGGCTTAGACAATGACTTGTTCTACAATGAAAAAACTATGATGATCTTCGGTGATGCGAAGAAAGTTGTTGAAGACATGACTAAAGCAATCAATGGTGGTGGTCACTAATCTGACCTCCTATCAGGATTGAAGAAGCCACCCTTGGGTGGCTTTTTTATTAAAGGTATTGTGTGTTGTCGTAACGTTGAATCTATCCCGCGAATAAAGAGAATTGATTTTGTGACTAAGAGAAATTCATGCTACTTGAAAAAATGAAAACATCTTATAGACTAAAAATACTGATAATAATGCTCTAATGCATATTTTTACATCATGATCGAAGTAACAATTCAAGAAGCACATGAAGACTATCCGATAAGAAAAATTATATTGAACGATTTAGATGTTGGTATGGAGCGATCTATTTGGGTATCTTCTAAAATTACCTGCTTAGATAAAGATAATAATTTTATCTATGAAGAAATAACCATAATTAATCGTTTAAATGGAGTTGCTACGACTTCTATTTATTCTGGAGAAAAATTTAATTTAGTGGCTTACACTGAGCATTACTCAAAGCGAAAAATCAAGAGTAGCATTGCTGGTTTTCTGGTGGATCATTATATTTTAATCAATAATCAATTTGTACTGATGGCTAGAAGTATAGATGAATATGATCTAAAGGGCGGTAGAACCAATCATTTTGACAAAAATGGAAATCTGTATTTTTATCGAATTACTAATTTTGATTTACTACCTCCTGAATCTCAAAAAGAATATGATAAGGATGGTAAGGAGCTAGGTTTTTGGAATCTGCATTTTATGGAACATGAAGATGTTTATAGAACTACAAGTAATGTAACTCGTGAGTTGGAAAATAAAGTAATTGAAAAATACAGACTTAATGATTAAAACTCTATAATAAACCCAATCGTTCTAGTCACTAATCTGACCTCCTATCAGGATTGATGAAGCCACCCTTGGGTGGCTTTTTTATTGCAGATAATTTAAAGATATTTTTCTACTAGGTTCATTGATTCTTCATAAAGATCTTGAGCGAGCTGTCGATTTTTAGCATGAGATGATTTCCAGTCAGGCATATGAGCACTCACATATTCACCATTTCGGTTTGCCCAAGAATCACCAATCGCCATTTCTGTAATGAGCTTTGCTGGAACAGAGGTTGGGACTAAACCTAATTTCATGATTTCATAAACAGGCTTTGGTAATTCACGATAAATATCTGACGCAACACCACCAGGATGCAGCGCATTATTGGTGATTGTGCTATTGGTTAACCGTTCCGCAAGTGCGTTGCTGAATAGTAGGTTAGCAAGTTTAGATTGACCATAATAAAACAGCGGATTGTAAAAACCTTCTGCGCGAAACTTATTAGGTTTAATTGAACCAGCCCAGTGCGCAATTGATGCTAGGTGTACAATTCGAGCTTTTGGCGCTTGTTCTAAAGTAGGAATCAATTTGTGTGTAAGCAAAAAATGCCCAAGATAGTTCACGCCAAACTGTTGTTCAAAGCCATCTTGGGTAAACTGTTTGGTCTTGGCGAAGAGTCCTGCATTATTAATCAAAACATCTAAGCTACCATATCGGTCAGCGATTTTATCTGCTGCTTGGGCTGTTGCATCGAGACTATTGAGGTCGAGTTGAACAGTATCAACTTTACCTTGTCCTAATGCAAGAAGACGATTTTGTGCTGCTTTCGCTTTTTCTGTATTGCGACAAGCGAGGATGACATGCTGTCCTTGTTTCACTAATTGCTCAGCGGTGGCAAACCCAATACCCGTGTTTGCACCTGTAATTAGCACTTTCATTTTTTTCTCCTGAGATACTTTTTATTCGTCGAGTTCCAAAACGGTTCTATAGTGCGTTAATTTTGACAATTTGTCATGTCAAAATTTATTGCAAGCGGATAGATGGTTAAATAAGTTAGATAAAATCCTTTAATAATCAACATGTGCTTTCACTGCTTTTTTTATGATGAATAAAAATAAATCAATGAATTTTTGAGAAGAAGTTGTTTTGATCTTGGCATTCTCTTTGCATTGAATTGCTTGATCTTTTTAGGGGAATTCTATGAAAAGTATAATTTTAATTTTGCCATTTTTATTATTTCTCTCATCACAGGCTTCAGCAGAACCTGTGCAAAATATTCAGGAAATTCGCATTTCATTAGACAGTGTTTGGGTGGTTGTTGGGGGGATACTAGTCTTTTTTATGCAAGCTGGATTTGCTCTGATTGAAAGTGGGTCTGTACGTAGTAAAAACACCGTAAATGTACTCATGAAAAACTATATGGATATGTGTATCGGTGGATTGGTTTTTTGGCTGTTTGGTTTTGGTTTGATGTTTGGGCTTAATCAAACGGGTTGGGTGGGTTTAAGTCATTTTATGCCTGATGCCTTAGATGATTGGCATTGGAATCTTCTGTTTTTCCAAATGATGTTTGCGGCTACAGCGACAACGATTGCGAGTGGTGCGATGGCTGAACGCATTCATTTCATGGCTTATGTGGTAAGTGCAATTATTGTGAGTGGTGTGATTTATCCAATATTCGGTAGTTGGGCTTGGGGTGGCTTGTTTGGTGGTGATGGTTGGTTAAAAGCACTCGGTTTTATTGATTTTGCAGGTTCAACGGTTGTTCATTCTATCGGTGGTTGGGTGGCATTGGCTGGAATTATTATCTTAGGGCCACGCCTAGGAAGATTTGGACGTAAGGGACAAAGCCACTTTTTAGCGGGGCATAACTTACCTTTAGTTGCGCTTGGTGGATTTATTTTATGGTTTGCTTGGTTTGGTTTTAATGCAGCTTCGACTGTTTCTGCAAGTGTCAGTATTGGGCGAATTGCTTTGAATACACATCTGGCTGCCTGTGCTGCTGCTGCGACTTATATGATTCTTGCATTAATTCAATCTAAAGCCGTACTGATTCGTTATACCATTAATGCATCATTAGCTGGATTGGTTGCGATCACGGCTGGATGCGCAACCATGTCTCCATTGTATGCAGTGATTACAGGGGCTTTTGCGGGTTTATTGATTACGTTTGTTCCGCAACTTTTGGAAAAAATGCAGCTGGATGATGTGGTGGATGCTGTCGCCGTTCATGGTGTTTGTGGTGCATGGGGAACCATTGCTGCGGGGATTTTCTTGGAAAGTAACCCATTTAATTTGAATGTAATCGGTGTACAAGCACTGGGTGTTGGTGCGGCATTTATTTGGGGTTTTGGAGTTGCATTTATCATGTTCAAAGTACTGGATAAAGTTCTCGGTGGACTTCGAGTGTCACAACAGCATGAACAACGCGGTTTAGACTATACCGAGCATGCAGAGCTGTCTTATCCAGAGTTCCAGCGCGATTTAACTTTTGAAACTGACAATATTACTCATCGTCACTAAGAGGCGTTTGTTATGGCTGAATTAACCATTGAACAAAAGAAATTAGCAGTAGAGAAAGGCTTGGCTCAGTTTATGCCTGATACCGTTTTACAACGTGTTTTGCAATATTGGGAAAGTGAATATGGTAATCAACCTTCTTTTGTTTTAAATCGTTTTCTGAGTGAGATTTGCACCAATGATGAGATGCGTCTACAGCGCAAAGATATGTTACGACAAGTATTGCATGAAATATCTGTAGTAGAAAAACAGCAACGCTTAAAAGTTAAAAATGACAAAAGCGTTGCTGTTCCAAAGCAAGGGGAGGAGGTCGTTGACTCATTTCAGGCATTCTATGATTTTGTCATGGCGATTTTAAAATCTGTTGCTCGAAATGATTATCTAGAGTTTGTTGAAGAAATACAGCTCAAAATGAAGAAGCATCGATCGCTTGCGGAGTATTGGTATGTCGTTGGTTCTGAGAGAGAGTCTTTGCAACAGTTCTCACCACAAAATTATGCACCGATGATTACCGTACTTTATGCAATCTATTGTGACTTTTATGGTCCGATCAAAGCTGATCAGCTCTATGCGCTGATTAAAAATGATATCAAGCAACGCTATCCTGAGGTAGATGTAAAACAGTTTTTGTAGGCATAAAAAAGCGACCGATTCGGTCGCTTTTTTTGAGCTAATTTTTAAGCTACAGATTCTGGTGCACGCCATAAGCTTTCTAAGTCATAAAACTTACGCGCAGTAGGCAACATTACATGTACAACGACATAACCTAGATCGATTAAGATCCACTCAGCATCACGTTCACCTTCGACACCGAGTGGGCGGAAGCCTGCTTTACGTGCTTCATCAGCAACATTGTCAGCAAGTGCTTTGACATGACGAGTTGAAGTACCGCTTGCGATTACAATCGCATCGGCAACATTGCTAATAGAACTTACATCAAGTTCTAAAATATCTTTGGCTTTTACATCAGTAAGGGCTTCATGTACAACTTTTAAGCAAGCATGTACATCTTTGTTGGATGTTTTGATTTTTAGGTCGTGAGAATTAGAAGCGCTGGGCGATGGTTCTAAATTCATAGAGGGTATATTTTCCTGACAATTGCTCATTGTCAAATATACCGTTTTTCTCTATGGAATTCAAATTTCAGCAGTAACAGTTTATGTATTCACATCATTTGAAAAATACTTATTTTTCCATGCAAAAGATTGATCTGATTGAGTTTTTGGTCTGTATTCAGCTGCGATTAGACCTTGGTAGTCACTTTGCAATAACCAGTCAAAGATCTGCTTGTATGGGATATTTCCAGTATCTGGCTCATTACGATTTGGGCAATCTGCAAATTGAATATGCCCAATTTGATGCAAATTTTCTTGCAAACCTGTCAGAACATCTTCACCCATCATTGCCATATGGTAGCAATCGTATTGCATTTTCAGTTTTGGATGATTAACAGCCTCAAGCATTTCTTGAGCTTGTGCAATATTTTGTACCAAAAAGCGGGGCATATCTGTGCCATTGATCATTTCAATAACAGGTTCAATACCTTGTTCTGTGAGCATATGGCAAGCAAGTTTAAGGTTATTTGAAAGCGTGTTTAGGCAAGGCAGTAAATCAGCATCCAAGGGCTGTTTGCCTGCGAGGATGTTTACACGAGGTACATTGAGTGCATTTGCGTATTCGATTGCAAGCTCTAAGGCATGATGAAACTCGAGCTCTCTTCCGGGTACACCCGCTAGTCCATTTCCACCTTGCATGAGGTCGCCTGCTGGTACGTTGATCAAACCAAGTGATAAATTATATTGTTCGAGTTGAGTGCGTATATCCGAAATATCAAGTTCATAGGGGAACTGTATTTCTACGTGTTGGAATCCATGTGCGTGGGCTAAAGCAAAACGTTCAATTAACGGTACTTCAGTAAAAATCATGGATAAGTTGATGGCAAGTTGGCTCATTTTCAAACTCCCTGATTTCATAAATTATTGTTCTATATATTGAATGATAGTAGCTAAATCATTCTCAGCAAAGCCATTTTCTTGGTGGGCTTGTAACTGTTGTAGAGCTTTTTGTGCAACAGGAATGTTTAAGTTAAAGCCTTCTGCAAGTTGAACAGCATTATTTAAATCTTTAGAGAGGGTTTGTACTTTCCATTGCACGGGTTCAAAGGTATGAGTTGCCATGCGTGGTGCAAGAATTTGAAAGGGTTTTGAGTCAGCGAAGCCGCCTGCAAGTGCTGGTGCAAGTAATGTGGTATCGACACCAGCTTGATCGGCAAGTGCAACGGCTTCGGCAATCAAGGTGCTATTTGCTGCCACGATTAACTGATTACAAATTTTGGTGGCTTGGCCAGTTCCAGATTCACCCATACGAGTGACACGTTGGGAAAGTACATCGTAAATAGGATTGAGACGTTGAATTGCCTCAGCATTTCCACCCGCAAAGATCACCAAAGTGCCTTGTTCTGCACCGAGTGTTCCACCTGAAACAGGGGAGTCAATCCATGTGACTTGTTGCTCTTGACTTGCTCGGGCAAGTTCGAGCGTCGCCGCTACGGAGAGGCTGGAAAAATCTACAATGATTTGATTGGGTTGTAAGTAGGATTCAATTTGGGCAAAAACACTTTGCACGGCTTTATCATCGGCAAGACAAGTCAAGATTACGGGATATTTTGCGATTTCATCAAGTTCGAGTGCGAGTGCACCTTCTCGAATGAGCGGGTCGCAAGCATGTTGGCTACGATTCCATACAGCAACAGTATAGCCAGCCTTTAAAAGACGACTGGTCATCCTTGTGCCCATTAAGCCCATTCCTAAGAAGGCGATAGGGGTTTTTTGGTCGATTTTCATGCTGTTTGCCTATGCTTTGTTCTTGTCCTAAAGAAGTCTCGCAGAGTTGATGCGCTATTGCTAGTCAACCTTTACTGAATTAAGGGTTAGCTTGGAAAAGTGAGCTGTTGAATATAGGTAATCCATTCCTATTTTTATAGGAATGGATTTTTTGTTTATTTGTATTGGCGTGGGAGAAATTGCACTTCAGGGTTTTTATCCTTTTTGCGTGCAAGTCCGCTATTTTTACCTAACAGCAGTTTAAGTTGCCACAGCTTTTCTAAGCGTAAAGCTTTCTCTGGTTGGTGTTCCATTGCATCAAGTACACGTTTCGCTGCCATAATTGCATCTGGAGAGCGTTGAAGCATTTCTTGAGCAATCGTATTTGCTTTTGCTAATGGATCATTATCCAAATGCGTCACCAGACCAATTTCTTTAGCGTATTCAGCATCAAAGATACGTGCAGTGAGCGTAAGTTCTTTGGCTAAGTCAACACCAATAAGGCCTTTCAATGAACGAGTTAAGCCCATATCTGGCACTAAGCCCCAACGGCTTTCCATAATCGACATCTGAGTATTCGGTGTTGCAATCCGAATGTCAGCAGCAAGTGCGAGTTGCATACCCGCACCAAAGCAATAGCCTTCGATTGCCGCAATCACTGGAATCGGCAGATTTTGCCAAATCAAGAATGCTTTTTGGAATAGGCTTTGTCCTGGTTTGATCAGTTCCCATGCGGCAAATGCTGTATTTTTTGGATTGTTTAAATCAGAAAGGTCGATGCCAGCACTAAAGACATTTGCTTCACCCGTTAAAATGACACAGCGAATTGAACGATCTTTTTCAATTTTCTTTGCAGTCGCAACCAATTCTTTCAGTAATGCAAAGCTCATTGCATTACGTTTATTTGGACGATTTAAAGAGACTGTTGCGATTCCATTGTTCTTTTCAACGCGTAAAAGTGCCATCTGCCTTACTCTTATTGTGTTCGATGAGGCAGCATAGCACGAGTCCTAATCGCGAAACATGACACATCAGTCACATTAATTTTCATTAGCATATAGAACGAGATTTGCTGCCTGTCTGACTTGTTCAATCGCAAAATTCAACTCATTAAAACGATGATTGGTTTCATTAATGAATATCTCATCTGCTTTACGGCGTTCTTTACGTAAGGTTGAAACAAATTGCTCAAATTCACCCGCAACACGTTGCAATGTCGGTGTTCCGACATAACGAGTAGCACCATATAAGCGATGTAGTACATGCTCTAATTGAGGGAAGTCTTCAAGTTCGATCAGCTGTTGCATTTCAGTGAGTTCACCCTCAAAACTGTCGACTAACATTCGCAATAAATCTTGGGCAAGGTCTTCTTTATTTGCTGCAAGTTGGACACTTTGCTGCCAATTTAGAATTTGTGGATCAATTGATTCGATTGGGTGTTTTTGCTCTGTGGCGATGGGTTGAGCGATAAAATTATTTTTAGTCCAATGGGTAAGAATTTGAATGATCTGCTCCATTTGGATTGGTTTCGTCACATAATCATTCATGCCTACTTTTAATAGTTTTTGTTTCTCATCAGCAAGCGCATGGGCTGTAAGCGCAATAATTGGCAGTTGCATGCCTGTATCTAAAGTCGACTCTAATGAACGTATTGCACGGGTGGTATCAATCCCAGACATAACTGGCATTTGAATATCCATAAAGACTAAGTCAAATGGCGGAAGATTTTGTTCGATACGCTCTTGAATAATATCAATCGCTTTTTGACCGCTCAGCGCTTTGGTCGTCGTGACATTCAATTCACCTAATAACGCTTCGAGTACGATCAGGTTTGGCAGATGATCATCTACTGCAAGGATGTGTAACCCTTGACCATTAAAGTCTTCTGGCTCTTGTTCGAAGATGGGTTGATTGCCCAACAACTGCACCAATTCACGACGGCTTAATGGTTGATACAGTGGGCGGGCGCGGTATTCATTCAGCATGTTTGGCTCAAGACTCATTTGATAGCCATAAACTGCTAAATTGCCACTATAACGTTGGCGGATTTCTTTGAGTAATGCTTCAGTATCACCACTATGGTCGACGATCAGCCAAGTGCTTTCTTGTTGATTTAGATGATTTAATCGACTAAATAAATCCAATATCGACTGCGTTTCGATATGTGAAACATGATAATTTTCTAAATACGAGCGTAGCACGCTTGCAGTTGCAGGGTGAGCCAAATAAGACACCACTTGCAAATGATCAAAATGTGGATGCTCTACAAAGTCATGCTCTTCTTCAACTTTAAATAGGGCTGTGAACCAGAAAGTTGAACCTTTATCCGTTGGCGCACGATCTTGGTTATCTTCAAAGCCAATCTGACCATGCATTAAGTGTACAAGTTGCTTAGAAATAGCTAAGCCGAGTCCTGTTCCACCGAATTGACGAGTGACGGAAGCATCACCTTGAGAGAAAGATTCAAATAAACGTTTGCGGTCTGTGCCACTTAGACCGATACCACTATCCTGTACGCTGAAATGTAGTAAACATTGGCCAATGTCATCATCTTCCATACGGACACGAACAATGATTTCACCATCTGGCGTAAATTTGATGGCATTAGAAATAAGGTTGGTGAGAATTTGTTTAAAACGTAACGCATCGCCAATCACATGCTGAGGGATATTTTCAGCATAGTAGAATGCCATGTTGATATGCTTCTGCGCTGCTAGAGGAGAGAGCATATCCATCACATCAAAGATGGCTTCCTCAAGATCAAAAGGTGCGGTTTCGAGTTCTAATTTCCCAGCATCAATTTTGGAGAAATCCAATACATCATTGATCAATGCCAATAGGTGAGCAGAAGATTTACGAATCGTTTGTAGATAGAGATTTTGCTCATTACTTAAATTTTGTTGACGTAGTAATAAGTGAATAAAGCCATCAATACTATTTAGTGGTGTTCTTAGTTCATGGCTGATATTGGCCAAAAATACTGATTTTGATTGGTTTGATGAAATCGCTTGGTCGCGTGCTTGACGATAAGTGATGTTCTGGACTTCTAAAGTATCTAAAGTACGGCGTAAATCTTCTTCCGTTTGTTCTGTATGTTCTTTTAATTCTAAAAAACTAAAGTGCAGACGCTTCACGACATTGGCAATATCTCTTTGCAATAGCCGTAACTCACCTGTGCTGTTAACGACAATGTGTTGATCTAAAGTATCAGCATTAAGGCGTTGCATTTGCATACGAATTTCGTAGAGCGGTGCTAACCAGCGACGTGAGAATACATTTAAACAAAACAATAAAATAAGAAGTGTGATTAAGCCTGTCACAACTAAAGAAAGTAAAATTTTATAGCGTGCCAGCTCAAGCGGCTGGTTATCTAACTCGATCATGAGCCAAACAGAGTTTGGATTGCCAATATCTAGTTTTGAGCCATAGATACTGTTGTGATTGTGTTTGATTGGCCCAAAGAAATTACTGTTGTTTGGAAAGCTTGGCCAGAAGCGGTTATTTTGATAACCAACACTGAGATAAGTTTGACCTTTGTTGTCGATTAAAACCGCACGTTGCAGATTCTTTTCATCAAACATTTTTTGCAGAATGTTTTGCGCACGATCATATTGATCCGGGCGTTCTTGCACGAGTCGGAGTAAATCAATTGCCGTTTGGTGATAGCGCGCTAAAATTGCTGAAGCATCAGAACGTTGCTGTTGTTTTGCTGCATTTGTTGTTTCAGATAAAACCCAAAGTGTCCCCACGCTGGTCAAAATAGCAATCGGCACTAAAATAAGTGCAATCAGTTGTCCGTAAGCATGATTGAGCCGTAATCGTTTCGATAAAGTTTTATTGAAATTGGACATAGTGCGGTCAGATTTATCATTCTGCAAAACATCTTAGCACGCTTTAATAACAGCGAGGCATTTAGCAGCCAATAAAAAGCATATTGAAAAGGTGCAGTATTTCCGTTTTTTTCATACAATAGACGCCACCTTAATATCGGTGTCGATCATGACGAATACGCAAACTGATTTTCTAGCAGACGAATTTTTACTCGACTATTATGTTGGTAAAAGCCCACTGGTGCGTTTACAGCGTTTAGCAAGTCATACAAGCGCAACGGTATTAGCAAAATTAGAAGGCAATAATCCTGCTGGTTCAGTGAAAGATCGTCCAGCGTATAACATGATTATTCAAGCCGAAAAGCGTGGTCAAATTCAGCCGGGCGATACCTTGATTGAAGCAACCAGTGGTAATACAGGCATTGCGCTCGCTATGGTTGCAGCGATGCGTGGCTATAAAATGAAATTGATTATGCCAAATAATATGAGTCAAGAGCGTAAAGACGCAATGTTGGCTTATGGCGCAGAATTAATAGAAGTGACGCAGCAACAAGGTATGGAAGGTGCGCGTGACCTTGCCATGCAAATGCAAGCAGAAGGCAAAGGATATGTGCTCAATCAGTTTGGTAATCCAGACAATGTAGAAGCTCATTATCTGACTACAGGTCCTGAAATTTGGAAACAAACAGGCGGAAAGATTACCCATTTTGTGAGTTCAATGGGAACTACGGGTACAATCATGGGTGTTTCCAAATACTTAAAAGAACAAAATCCAGAGATTCAGATTGTTGGTTTGCAACCTTCAGATGGTTCAAGTATTGCTGGTATTCGCCGTTGGCCTGAAGAATATTTACCAACGATTTTTGATCGCAGTCGTGTCGATCGTATTATAGATATTCCGCAAATTGAAGCTGAACGTACTATGCGTCAACTGGCGCGTAAAGAAGGCATTAGCGCGGGTACTTCTTCTGGTGGCGCGGTTTGGGCTTCATTACGTATTGCGGAAGAAAATCCTGATGCGGTCATTGTTTGTATCATTTGTGATCGTGGTGATCGTTATCTATCAACGGGATTATTCTCCGTACAAGATTAGAATCTCCCTTGCGGAGCTATACCGCTCCTTATCTCGTTAATAAAGAGAAGAAGAGGGAGCTGCTTCCTTTTGTAAGGGAGCTTGGGTAGCAATGCTACTCAGAAGTGATTTAATGAGATTTTAATATGAGCTTACGGTTTCCAATTTTAGTTTTTGATATTGAAACGCTAACTGATTTAAAAGCTGGCGCTCATTTATATCATCTTGATTTACCTGAAGCTGATGTTGAGCAAGCGCTGACTAAAATTCGTCGCCAAGAATCTGGGATGGATTTTCAGCGTCTTCCATTACATGAGATCGTTTGTATCTCAGGTTTATGGCTCGATGAAAAAGGATTTAGATTATTCTCTTTTAGCCAAGAGCAAAATTCTGAAGCTGAAATGCTGGCAAAGTTCTTGTCTATTTTTGATAAGAAGCAGCCAACGCTCGTGAGTTGGAATGGTTCGCAATTTGATTTGCCTGTGATTCTATTCAGAGCAATGTATCACGGTCTGTCAGCACCGAGTCTTTTTGACCAAGGTGAAATTGATAACCAGAAGCGCTTCAATAACTATCAAAATCGTTATCATCATCGTCATGTTGACTTGATGGATGTGATGGCAATGTTTAATGGCCGTAATTTCCAAAAATTAGATGATATTGCTTGTCTTCTGGGCTTTCCAGGGAAGCGTGGCGAATCGGGTTATCATGTGCCTGAATATGTACGAACTGAACAATGGTTAAAATTAACGAGCTATTGTGAGGGTGATGTGCTTAATACATGGTTGGTTTACTTACGTTGGTTATTACTGAAAGGTCAACTGAATCAACAAGATCATCAACAGCTTATGCAAGCAACGATTGATTATTTACAAACTCAAACGCAACAATCAGATTTTTTACAGGTATGGCAACAAACATCGCAATATACTGTATTCACCGCTCAAACTTTTGCGCCCCAAATTTAGGTTCATCTTTTGAAACATAAAGCGAAACATCGACCAGTCCAAAATCCTATTTATACCTTTCAGATTGAAGCATTTTCGCATGAGGGGCGAGGGATTGCGCATTATGGTACGCATCCTGATCATCCTAAAGAAAAGCATGGTAAGAAAGTTTTCATTCGCTATGCTCTAGTTGGTGAGATGGTTCAGGCGAAAGTAACCCATCAGACCAGTCGACTTGAAGAAGCTGAGATGGTGAAATTAGAAAGTGAACCAGCAGCCTCACGGATTGACCCCATTTGTCAGCATTTTGGGACTTGTGGTGGTTGTAGTTTGCAACATATAGATCCAACTGAGCAGATTCGTTTAAAGCAAAACGTTTTGCAGTCGCATTTGCAGCACTTTGCAGGTTTGCAACCTGAACAATGGTTAGAGCCTATTCGCGCAACTAAAACAGACTATCGTCGTCGTGCAAGAATTGGTGTTCGTTATATTGCGAAGCAGAATCGATTGGTGATGGGTTTTCGTGAACATCACAGTAATCATTTAACTGCAATTCAACAGTGTAAAGTACTTGATCAAACTTTGTCTGATGCGTTGCCAGAGTTGCGAAAATTACTCGAAAGTCTAACAGGCAAAGCGCATATTGGTCATATAGAATTAGCCATGGGCGATCATGAGATTGCGTTATTAATTCGTCACTTAGATGAATTAAATGTGTCGGATGTCAACCAATTGCGTCAATTTTCGTTACTCAGAGGGTGGCAGTTATACTTTCAACCGAAAGGTATAGAGAGTTTACATCGCGTTGATGATTCTCAGGCTGAGATGCGTTTGCACTACAGTTCGGACGATTTTGCAGTCAAATTTGCGTTCTCTCCACTCGATTTTACTCAGGTAAATAGTGAAGTAAATGCAAGAATGGTTCATTTGGCATGTGAATTGCTTAATTTACAAGAAGGTGAAAGGGTTCTTGATCTATTTTGTGGATTAGGTAATTTTTCTTTACCTTTAGCACGTTGTGTTGGTGAGACTGGTCAAGTCGTTGGTGTTGAGGCGAGTGATGAGATGGTACATAGAGCAACTGAGAATGCGAAAGCAAACCAGTGCACTCAAGCCGTGTTCTTTTCACAAGATTTAACAAAAGACTTTTCGCATCATTCTTGGGCGAAGCAAGGATTTGATGCATTATTAATTGATCCTCCACGATCAGGTGCTTTTGAGGTTATGCAATATGTACCGAATTTTGGAGCGAAAAGAATCGTTTATGTTTCATGTAACCCATCTACACTGGCAAGGGATGCAGGTGTACTGGCACAATATGGCTATCAGCTCAAAAAAGCCGCAGTGATGGACATGTTTACGCATACTGAACATGTTGAATCTATTGCCTTATTTGAAAAAAATGAGCAGCTTGAAAAGATCGAAGAGATAAACGATTAGAAAATGAGTTACATATCCAGAGGAGAATGGTATGGTCACAGTACGTGAGCAGTTACCTGGACCGCTCCATGAGTTGTCCGAGGAAACGACTGTAGAACATGCCGCTGAAGCGCAAAGTGGTCTAGTGTCTTGGCTAGATCGAGTGCGTGATATCTTGGAAGGGGCGGAGCTAAAGCAGCTTGAAAAAGTTGCACAGCTCACCTTGGAAAGAGAGTTGGAGTCCACGGTTAATCATCGTACCAATACCTTTAGTACAGGGATTGGTATGGCAGATATTTTGGCGCATTTACATGTCGATGAAGACACATTGTCAGCGGCAGTGTTATATCGTAGTGTACGTGAAGGGTTCATTACTTTAGAGGATATTCAAGCGCATTTTGGCGAGCAAGTTTTAAGCCTTGTAAAAGGTACGCTTGCGATGGGTAAACTGTCTGAGTTAATTGAAAAGAACAAACGATTAGAAGATCATTTCAATAATAATCAACGAGAGCATTTAAGCGGCATTTATAAAATGCTGATCTCGGTCACAGAAGATGTACGCGTTGTTTTAATCAAATTGGCAGAACGAACCTATGCACTGCGTGAACTTGCAACAGCAAGTAAAGAACGTCAAGAGCGTGTTGCACGTGAAATTCTGACCATCTACTCGCCACTGGCGCATCGATTAGGCATTGCACAACTTAAGTGGGAGCTTGAAGATCTTGCATTCCGTTATTTAGCGCCTGAACGTTATAAAGAAATTGCATCGTTACTTAATGAAAAACGTTTAGAGCGTGAGCAATATATCCAGTTTGTGATTGATAAGCTTAAAAATGAATTAAGTGAAAATGACATCCAATCTGAAATAACAGGACGAGTGAAGCACATTTATTCGATTTATCGAAAAATGAAAAGCAAGAATCTGAGCTTTGATCAGCTCTATGATATTCGTGCGGTTCGCGTGCTCGTGAAAAATGTACCTGATTGTTATCATGCTTTGGGCATCGTGCACCAAATCTGGCGTCATATTCCGAACCAGTTTGATGATTATGTCACCAATCCAAAAGCCAATGGCTATCGCTCATTGCATACGGCTGTAATTGCTGAAAATAAATCTTTGGAAGTACAAATCCGTACTTTTGAGATGCACGATGAGGCTGAGCTTGGCGTTTGCTCTCACTTCAATTATAAAGAAGGTGAGAAAAATACAGACCATTCATTTAACCATCGTTTGCATTCTTTACGTGCAGTTCTTGAACATTATCAAGAACGCACAGAGACGACGCCACATGCTGAAGATGAAGAGTCAAATGGTATAGATCAGATTCAAGATTTTGAAAATTTTGAAAAGATTTATGTGTTCAGCCGTGATGGTGACATCAAAGAATTACCACGCGGTTCGACAGTTCTTGATTTTGCCTATCATGTGCATACAGAAGTGGGTAATAAGTGTTACGCTGCGCGTGTCAACCAACGTTATGTACCATTAACCTATACGCTTAAAACGGGTGAACAGGTTGAGATTTTAACCAAGAAAGATCGTGAGCCAAATCGTGATTGGTTGGTAAATTCTTTAGGTTATATCAAAACAGCCCGTGCACGTGACAAGCTACGTCATTGGTTCAGACAACAAGATCGCAGCAAGAATATAGAAGTTGGGCGTGAGCTGTTAAACAAAGAACTTGCTCGTTTAGCGATTCACCCAAAAAGTATTGATCTAAAAGATTATTGCTCACATTTTAATTTTAAATCTGGCGATGATATTTTAGTTGCGTTGGTCAGTGGCGATATCAGTCTGCATGCATTGATTAATCAAGTTAATCGTCAGATGCATTTGGATCAAGATGAGCCAGAACTTGTTTTAAAACCTGCGTTAAATCCTCGTGCTAGTCATACGTTATCTGCGCATGGCATTTTAATTGATGGTTTGGATAACGTTGAACTGCATATTGCTCAGTGTTGTCAGCCAGTACATGGTGAGTCGATTGGTGGTTATATTACGTTGAATCGTGGCGTGAGCATTCATAAAGTTGCTTGTCCTGATTATATTCGCATGACGACACAAGAACCTGAGCGAGCTGTTGAAGCGGATTGGGAAATGCAGCCAACGCGTGGTCAGAGTGTACAAATCGTGGTGGAAGCATATGATCGCCGCGGTTTACTCAAAGACTTAACGCAAGTGATTTTCTCCGATCAAATTAATATTCGTCAGGTCAATACCATTTCTGAAGCAGATGGGATTGCCAATATGAAATTGTTGATCGAAGTGAAAGGCTTGGCTCAATTATCTCGCTTGCTTGCTCGTTTAGAACAGCAACCCGGAATTATTAGCGCAAGACGCTTGGTTCAGGGAAGTTAACAAAAAAGCTGCATGTAAATGCAGCTTTTTTTATTATGAACGTTTCGATAAGAAAATATTGGTGAGTCGATTTAAGAACTGTGGGCTAATACTCGACAATTGATACATCAGCTTAGTTTTGATACCTACAGGGGTATGTGTAGGAATCAGGGCATGATCTTTTTGTTGTGCCAAATGCAGCACCTGCTTCGCCACATCGGCAGGGGTTAAATCCACACCAATATTTTGAATGCTCCCTGCATCCATATTTTTCACCATATTGGTTTGCACAAATAAAGGCATAACATCGAGTACACGAATATGATGTTTTTGCCATTCCACATCAAGGGCTTCGGTTAAACCACGCACTGCAAACTTGCTTGCGGAATAAGAAGCCAAATCTGCTTGACCATAAATAGCAGAAGCTGAGGAGAGGTTGATTACTCGTGCAAAACTAGCTTCTTTCAGATGAGCTAAAGCTGTATGACAACCGTTTAAAACACCTTTGATATTAATATCTACTGTGCGGTGATGAGATTGGATCGTCGTATTTTCAAATGGCCCTGAATATAAAATTCCTGCATTATTCACTAAAATATTGAGTTCACCAGCCCAGTTTTTAAACTCCTGAAGTGCGATCTGCCATTGGCGATAATTACTGACATCAAGATAACCTGCTTTTGCATCTGTACCGAGTTCTGCTGCTAAGGCTTGGGCTTGTTCCTCATTAATGTCATAGATTCCAACTTTATAGCCATTTTTGTGAAATAAACGCGCGATTTCAGCACCAATTCCTTGTGCAGCCCCACTAATAAAAACACTATGTTGCATTACTTTCCCTTACTTTATATTGATACTTCTTGAGTGCGTGTATATTACGCATATGCGGCTTTAAGCTGCAACAATTTGCTTTAGTTTGGAGTCGATCATGGAAAAATTGTTAAATATCATGCAAGAGTTAAGACAGAAATGTCCATGGGATCAACAACAAACACCAAGTAGTTTGACGCGTTATGCGATAGAGGAAGCTTATGAGGTAGAGGCTGCGATTCGAGTCGGTGATCTAGACGAAATCCGTAATGAATTGGGCGATTTACTTTTGCAAGTTGTATTCCAATCTCAGATGTATAGTGAGCAGGGCGCTTTTAATTTTCAAGATGTCGTTGAAGCGATTAGTGAAAAGTTGATTCGCCGCCATCCTCACGTTTTCCAAGCAGAACAATATCAAAATTTAAATCCCGAACAAGTCAGTGAATTATGGAAGCAAATCAAGCAACAAGAAAAGCAAGGTAAAGCACAATCTAGATTAGATGAAGTCAAACATGCGCCAGCCTTAGTACAAGCACAGGAAATACAAAAGAAAGCTGCGCAACTGGGTTTTGATTTTGAAACAGTAGAAGATGCTTATGGAAAGTTAGATGAAGAGTTGGGTGAGTTGCAGCACGCGATAAAAACACAAAAAGCCGATGAAATCGAAGAAGAATTTGGTGATTGCCTATTTTCTTTGATTAATGTTGGACGTAAACTTGGCCTGTCGAGTGAGACCGCATTGTTAGCAACGATTCATAAATTTAGAAGCCGTTTCGCTTTTATAGAACAACAAGCACAACGACAACATAAAGACTTGCAAGAAATGAGTTTGGCAGAGATGGATGAACTTTGGGAGCAAGCAAAAGTACAATTAAAACATCAGGGGACATCGAATGAATTTGCCGCAGCTACGCAGCAAACCTAATTTTTTATTCATCATTGTTTTATGGTTGGGATGTTTTTCTCAAGTGTATGCACAACAGTTTGATCAATCCTATGAAAAGTGGAAAGCACAGCAGCAAGCACGAGATCAGCAATTGGCAAAACAACCCAACAATAATTATTATTTATCTAGACCAAGCCAACAGCAAACAAATAAGCAACTTTCATCTTCTGTAAATATTTCAGGCGATAAAATTAGTTTAAATCAAGCGAACTTAGCACAATTGCAAAGTCTAAGTGGTG
Source organism: Acinetobacter sp. NBRC 100985 (assembly GCF_000241225.1). Classification (NCBI taxonomy): domain Bacteria; kingdom Pseudomonadati; phylum Pseudomonadota; class Gammaproteobacteria; order Moraxellales; family Moraxellaceae; genus Acinetobacter; species Acinetobacter sp. NBRC 100985. The sequence goes on from NZ_BAEB01000006.1 coordinate 122,382, forward strand.
TTGGGGCAAAAAAGGCACAAGCCATTATGGAATATCGCCAAAAGAATGGTGGTTTTAAAACGATTGATGAGCTGGTAAATGTCAAAGGAATTGGGCCGAAATTGCTTGAAAAGAATAAAGCTCGACTCATTTTATAAGAGAAAAAATGAAATGCTGTTGCTAATCATGGCCGCTGATCTGTTGAAACTTCAACAGAATAAATTGCCCTTTGTGAGCGTTAGAGCTATGATTAGCGACAAATTGTTATTTACGTCCTGACGTAGGAGACAGTGTCTTTTGCAAACTTTGCGCGCGTCAAAATGTGGTTTGTCCACAACTCAACTTCCATCCTCTATTCTAGATGTAATTGATAGCCTGACTAAAGCCGGCTATGAGGCATATATTGTGGGCGGTGGTGTTCGCGATATGATGTTAGGTTTAAATCCTAAGGACTTTGATGCTGTAACTAATGCAACTCCAGCTCAAGTCAAAGAGGTTTTTGGTCGACGTTGCCGTATTATTGGACGACGTTTCGAATTAGCTCATGTTTACTCTGGTCGAGAGTTAATTGAAGTTGCAACTTTCCGTGCTCCCCCTAAAAAAGCAGTCACTAGCGCATCTGGTATGATTCTGCGTGATAATAACTGGGGAACGATAGAGCAGGATTTTGCTCGTCGAGATTTTTCAATCAATACTTTGTATTACCAACCTCGTAAAGGTGTGGTGCTTGATTTCTGTCATGCGGTTGATGATATTAAAACACGCACATTACGTTTTCTAGGTGAGCCAGCACAGCGTTTTGAAGAAGATCCTGTGCGAATGTTACGTGCTTTACGTTTTGCTGCGAAACTCAACTTCCATATTGATCCATCTATTCTCGATGTTTTTGATATTGAAATGACGCAGTTATTGCGTGATGTCTCTCCTCATCGTTTATATGATGAATCTCAAAAGCTATTCACGATGGGGCATCTCAGTCGTGTGCTACCAATGTTGATTGAGTTTGGTGTTTGGAAGCAATTATTTGCAGAAATTCGTCCTGAGATCACAGCATTTATCGATCGAGCTGCAAGAAATACAGATCAACGTATTCAAGTCGGTAAAACCATTAACCCTGCATTTTTTTATGCAGTGTTATTGTGGAAGCCTTTCTTAGAGCGTTGTGATTTTTATCTAAACAAAGGTGTTGTGCCTGCTGAAGCACGTGCGCAAGCTGGACTGGATGTATTAAAGCGTCAAGCAACGCGGACCATCATTCCGCGGTTCGCTGAAACTTTTATTCGTGAAGTTTGGGAAATGCAAACTCGCTTACTCAATCCAAAACCTCAGCAAATTGAAGCACTCGCTGGGCATGCACGTTTCCGTGCAGGATTTGACTTTCTTCTATTGCGTGAGAAATCTGGCGATAATAGCACTGACGGAATGGGCATTTGGTGGGAAAACTACCAAGAAATGACCATGGATCAAAAAGAAGCTGCAATTCGTCAATATAATCGTCAGCGTAGTAAGAATCGTCGTAAAGTTGTCGAAGCTGATGAACCCAAAACGACTGAAATCGAACCTTTGGTCAATGCACCTGAGCCAAGAAGTCGTCGCGCGAAAAAGGAACGTGTGCGTGTAGATGAATCAGCAAACCGTTTTATTGAAAAAGCAACAGCTGATTCAGGGCAAATAAATGCTGATCATCCAATATTGAAACGGAAACGTGTACAGCGTGATTTGAGCCAAGTTATTTTTGGACCAACACAATGACGGTTCGTAGTTATATCGGTCTTGGTAGTAACTTGGGTGATTCTGAGCAAATTCTCCGAGAAGCAGTTGAGAAATTGGCAACATTGGGTTCTGTTCAGGTGTCTAGTCTGTATCAAAGTCCACCAATGGGGCCACAAGATCAACCACATTACTTAAATGCAGTTGTGCGATTAGATACGATGCTTGAGCCTTTACCATTGCTAGATCAGTTACAGCAGTTTGAGCAAGACGCTGGACGTGTTCGTTTGCGACGTTGGGGCGAAAGAACCTTAGATCTTGATTTATTGATTTATGGTCAAGAGCAGATCCAAAATGAACGTCTTACCGTGCCGCATATTGGTATTTTAGATCGTGACTTTGTCATTATTCCCTTATTAGATTTAGATGCTCATTTACAGTTAAATGGTCATTCTTTAAAAGATTTAGAACTGGTACAGCAAGCAAACTTGGCTGTAATAGCAGACCAGTCTTGGGCAACAGCTTAAGACTGTTTCGTTCTGGAAACGCCTGTAGAGGACATCATCATGATTAGTCTAAGTGACTTAAGAAAGTTTAAAGCCGAAGGACGCAAGTTCTCATGCCTCACTTGTTACGATGCAAGTATGGCTAAAGCTATGGAATTGGCTGAAATTGATACGATTTTAATCGGTGACTCTCTAGGAATGGCGATCCAAGGAAGAGATTCGACGCTTTCTGTAACGGTAGAAGATATGGCTTACCATACTGCGGCAGTTCGCCGTGGTAATGCTCATGCTTTAATCATGACCGATTTACCTTTCATGAGTTATGCAACTATTGAAGATGGCTTAAAAAGTGCTAAAGCCGTCATGCAAGTCGGCGCACAAATGGTAAAAATTGAAGGTGGTGCTTGGTTAAGTGATCTTATTCAAGTCCTTACCCGCAATGGCATTCCTGTGTGTGTGCATTTAGGTTTAACACCGCAATCTGTACATGTATTTGGTGGTTATAAACTTCAAGCGAGAACTCGCGAAGCAGCAAATCAATTGATTGCTGATTGCCAAGCAGTTGTAGATGCGGGTGCAGCAGTACTTTTGCTTGAATGTGTTCCAGCACAATTAGGTAAAGAAATTGCAGAGTTATTCCCGAATACACCTGTAATTGGAATTGGTGCGGGTCATGAAACAGATGGCCAAGTTCTCGTTGTCCAAGATATGTTAGGTCTTACCTTTGGTAAAGTTGCACGTTTTGTTCGTAATTTCATGAAAGAACAAGCGGGTGAAACGGCAATTGTAGATGCAATTAAAGCGTATCACGTTGCGGTGCAAGATCAGTCTTTCCCAGCAAAAGAACATACTTTCCAAGTTGAGCTTTAATTCATGAAAACAGAAACAACGATACAAGGCTTAACTGCTTCGCTTGCACCTGCACGTAATACCAAAAAAATGATCGGTTTTGTGCCAACGATGGGTAATTTGCATGAAGGTCATTTAACCTTAGTGCGTGCAGCGAGAAAGATCTGCGACATCGTCGTGGTGAGTATTTTTGTGAATCCAATTCAGTTTGGTGCTGGTGAAGACTTTGATAGCTATCCACGAACGTTAGAGCAAGATAGCCGTTTATTGGCTGATGTAGGTTGCGATATTATCTTTGCACCTTCAGTTGAGCAAATGTACGGTTCACAGCCACGTTTGACCAATATCAGTGTGGGTCAAATCACTGATGATTTATGCGGTAAGTCTCGTCCAGGGCATTTTGATGGTGTTGCTGTGGTGGTGACGAAATTATTTAATATTGTACAGCCTGACTATGCCTTCTTTGGACAGAAAGATTATCAGCAACTTGCTGTTATTCGTCAGTTCGTACAAGATTTAAATATTCCGCTTGAAGTCATTGGTGTCCCAATTGTACGCGCTGAAGATGGTTTAGCACTCAGTTCACGCAATGGATATTTGTCTGCTGAACAACGAGAAATTGCACCAACGATTTACCGTTTGTTAAAGCAAGCAGAGCAATCATTGCAAGAGAGGAAAGCCCTTTCTGAAGTGTTAGCAAATATCTCTGCTCAATTGACACAAGCTGGTTTTGTTGTGGATTATGTGGAGGCGCGTCAGCCTAACTTGCAGCCTGTAGAACAATTTGATCGAAATTTGGTTTTATTTGTTGCAGCTAAATTAGGTTCAACGCGTTTAATTGATAATTTAGAAGTTGACTTTAAAACATAAAAAACAAAGGGCAAAACGCCATGAAGCGTATTCTTATCGTGACAGGACAATCTGGCTCTGGTAAATCCTCTGCGTTACAAGTACTTGAGGATTTGGGCTATTATTGTATAGATAACTTACCTTTGGCGTTGCTGCCTGAAATTGTGGCAAAGCTGGATCATGAAAATAATCTTGAGCAACTTGCACTTGGGGTCGATATTCGAAGTACCCGTGCAGATATGCAAGAGTTTGATCTGGTTTTTGAGCAATTAAAAAAACATGGTTCAGTCGATATTATCTATTTGACTACTCAGGATCAGGATTTGATTGCACGTTTTAGTGCATCACGAAGACCTCATCCATTAGCAAGTCGTTTCAATAGCTTATTACAATGTATACAGGAAGAAAAACAGCTTTTAATTCCGATACAATTTCGCTCCACAGTGCATATTGATACAACAGATAAAAGTGTCCATGATTTAAAACATATCTTGCTGTCTAAACTTGGGCAGTCTGATAAATTGATTGTCATTTTACAATCATTCGGCTATAAGCATGGCATTCCGTTAGATGCGGACTATGTTTTTGATGTACGCCATTTACCAAATCCACATTGGGATTTAGAATTACGCCGCTTTTCGGGTTTAGATGAGCCTGTACGCCAGTTTTTAGAAAGCAGTCAACAAACTAATGAGATGTTTGAGGATATTTATGCTTTCTTGGAAAAATGGTTACCTGCTTTTGCAGAAGGGCATCGGCATTACATGACTATTTCTGTCGGTTGCACAGGTGGTCAGCATCGTTCGGTTTATATTGTGGATAGACTCAAACAGGCCCTTGAGGCAAAATGGTCTGTCCAAATCTTACATAGAGAAATGAAGCACTGGTCATGATAGACACAACAATTGATGTAATTAACAAACTCGGCTTACATGCTCGTGCGTCTGGTAAACTCATCGAGGTGACAAGCAAATTTCGTTCTTCTATTCAAATTGGTAAGGGCGATAAATTAGTTGATGCAAAAAATATTATGTCTTTGTTGATGTTAGGTGCTGGTAAGGGCACAACGCTTCGTTTAGTCATTGACGGTGCAGATGAAGATAAAGCACTGGAAGAAATTCAAATGCTGTTCGCAGCAAAATTTTATGAGGCAGAGTAAATAGTGGCACGTGGCACACAACGTTATACCGATGAAGATTTTGAATCGTTAGAAGGACGTGCGAGCAGAACTGAGCAAAAAAAAGCAGTACAGCGCATGGCAGCTTTGGGTGAGCAATTGGCTCAACTTAATCCAAAGCAAATTCAAAAGCTTCCTGTCGATGAGCGTTTAATTGATGCACTATTAGAAGTGCAGAGAATCAGTTCATTTGAAGCACGTCGTCGTCAGTTTCAACGTGTTGGCAAGCTATTGCGTAATGAAGATGAAAGCACGATTTTATCTTATCTAACGCCACAACAAGGCGCAAAAAAGCAAATGCAATTGATGCGTTGGGTTGATCGCATGATCGAACAAGGGGATCCTGTAATTAATGAGTTTAGTAAAGTATTTAATGCTTCTGAACGCCATACTTTACGCCAGCATGTATTGCGTATTCATCGAGATATGAAAAAAGAAGTGAGTGAGGAAGAGCTTGCAGCTTCGAAGCTCAAATTTGTGAACTATGTACAGCAAGTGGCATTACTTTCTGATCAAGGTTAAATAAAAAGAAGTTTCCGAGGAAACTTCTTTTTTTGTCTATCAATGACCAAACTCGCCTGTCGCTCTTTGTTTTGCCCATTCTCTTAAAATAAATTTTTGCAATTTTCCTGTCGATGTTTTTGGAATCTCTGTAATCACAATATCTTTTGGGACTTTAAATCGTGCAAGCTCTTTTTGGCAGTGTGCAATAATTTCCTCAGATGATGCAGAAGCACCTTGTTTTAACTCAATAAATGCACATGGCACTTCTTGCCAGCGTTCATCAGGTTTTGCAACAACTGCTGCTGTAAGAACTGCTGGATGGCGATACAGTACATCTTCAACTTCTAATGATGAAATGTTTTCGCCGCCTGAGATAATAATATCTTTAGAGCGATCTGTGATTTTGGCATAACCATCAGGGTGGCAAACGGCTAAATCACCTGTGTGGAACCAACCACCTTTAAAAGCATCTTCTGTTGCTTGAGGGTTTTTTAAATAACCTTTCATCACGATGTTGCCACGGAACATAATTTCACCCATGGTTTCACCATCATTTGGAACTGGCTGCATAGTCTCAGGATCGAGAACGCGCATACTGTCTTGCAATGGATAAGGGACACCTTGGCGAGAATGTAGTTGCGCTTGTTCTTGAATAGATAAATCACTCCATCCAGCTTGTGATGCGCAAAGTGCAGAAGGGCCATAGGTTTCAGTTAGCCCATAAACATGATTGACGTTAATTCCAATATTTCGCATACCTTCAATGATTGCTACGGGTGGGGCAGCCCCAGCGACCATGACTTCAACATGATGTTCAAAAGCAATTTTTTGTTCTTGCGGGGCATTGATTAGCATCGATAAAACAATCGGCGCACCACAGAAATAATCGACTTTATGTTCAGCGATATATTTGAAAATGAGTGCTGGATCTACACGACGCAAACAAATGTTGGTTCCACCACTGGCTGCAATTGACCATGCAAAGCACCAACCATTGCAATGAAATAATGGTAATGTCCAAAGGTAAACTGCACGAGGTTTCATGCCACAGGCCAAAATATTACTTGCTGCATTTAGATAAGCGCCACGATGATGATAAACCACGCCTTTAGGGTTGCCCGTAGTACCTGAGGTATAGTTGAGACTAATCGCATCCCATTCATCTTGAGGTAATAACCAATCAAACTCTGGGTTGCCTTCTGCTAACCATGATTCATACTCATATTGTCCAAGAGCAATCTGTTCGCCTTCATACTCTTGATCAAATACATCAATCACAATAATTTGTCGCGTGACAAGTGTCAGTGCTTCTTCTGCGATTGCTCTGAACTCAGGATCGACTAGCAGGACTTTGGTTTCTGCATGTTCCAGCATGAAGGCAATCGTTTTCGCATCTAGGCGAGTATTGAGTGTATTTAAAACAGCACCACTCATCGGCACAGCAAAGTGTGCTTCAATCATTGCAGGCACATTCGGAAGTAATACGGAAACCGTATCGTTCTTTTTAATACCAAGATTAGAGAGTTGATGTGCAAATTGACTGCAGCGCTGATAGGTTTGTTGCCATGTAATATGTCGTTGACCATGAATGATCGCTGCTTGATTAGGGTAAATATAAGCGGCACGTTCTAAATAACGTAATGGGGATAAGGCAACAAAATTCGCGGGTGTCCGCGGTAACTCATCATATGCACTAACCATGTGTTAACTCCATTTGTGTTCTTGTCTTTTATATCTATATAAACATAGTGTGTCGTTTAGTCTAAATCATTTAGGCTTTAGTCTTGTATATGGGTTTTTCTGATTCAGAGGTTTCATCCTCAGCTAAACCTGTGTAAAATCTTGGATACTTTTTTATCCGCCGTTTTTTATCTTTTGAGGTTCTCCTCAATACATAATCTCGCGGTGATATGCTCCATTGTGCGGGGCATCACTCCTTAAGGATTTTATTATGCCAATCATTACTTTACCAAATGGTGATCAAAAACAGTTTGATCAACCGATTTCCGTGATGGAACTTGCTCAAAGCATTGGTCCGGGTCTTGCAAAGAATACCGTTGCAGGTCGTATCAATGATCGCTTGGTGGATGCTTGTGATTTAATCACAGAAGACGCAACAGTTCAGATTATTACCCCTAAAGATGAAGAAGGTTTAGAAATCATTCGTCACTCTTGTGCGCACTTGGTAGGACATGCAGTTAAGCAATTGTTCCCAGAAGCGAAAATGGTGATCGGTCCTGTGATCGAAGAAGGTTTCTATTACGACATCTGGATGCCTCGTCCATTTACTTTGGATGATATGGCGGCGATTGAAGAGCGTATGAAAAAGCTCATCGATCAAGATTATGACGTCATTAAAAAGATGACACCTCGCGATGAAGTGGTTGCTGAATTTACTGCGCGCGGAGAAGAATACAAATTACGCTTGATTGCAGACATGCCAAATGAAACTCAAATGGGCTTGTACTACCATCAAGATTATTTAGATATGTGCCGTGGTCCGCATGTACCCAATACTAAATTCTTAAAATCATTCAAGCTCACAAAAATCTCTGGTGCTTACTGGCGTGGTGATGCGAAGAATGAACAGCTACAGCGTATTTATGGTACGGCTTGGGCGGACAAAAAGCAGTTAGCTGCTTATATTAAACGTATCGAAGAAGCTGAAAAGCGTGACCATCGTAAAATTGGTAAAGCATTAGACTTATTCCATATGCAAGAGGAAGCGCCGGGTATGGTGTTCTGGCATGCGAATGGTTGGACGATTTACCAAGTGCTTGAACAATACATGCGTAAAGTTCAACAAGACAATGGTTATCAAGAAATTAAGACACCACAAATTGTTGATTTTACTTTGTGGGAAAAATCAGGACATGCGGCAAACTATGCTGAGAATATGTTTACGACACATTCAGAAAGTCGTAACTATGCAGTGAAGCCAATGAACTGTCCTTGTCACGTGCAAGTCTTTAACCAAGGTTTGAAATCATACCGTGATTTACCAATTCGCTTAGCGGAGTTTGGTTCATGTCACCGTAACGAACCATCAGGTTCTTTACACGGTATTATGCGTGTTCGTGGCTTTACACAAGATGATGCACACATTTTCTGTACTAAAGAACAAATTGGTAAAGAAGTTGCTGACTTCATTAAACTGACTTTAGATGTTTATAAAGATTTTGGTTTTGAAGAAGTGCAAATGAAACTTTCTACACGTCCAGAAAAACGTGTAGGTGACGATGCACTTTGGGACTTGGCTGAAAAATCTTTAGCAGATGCGTTAGACGATGCTGGCTTAGCTTGGGACTTACAACCAGGTGAAGGTGCATTCTATGGACCGAAGATTGAATTCTCATTGAAAGACTGCTTAGGCCGTGTATGGCAGTGCGGTACGATCCAATGTGACTTCAACTTGCCAATCCGTTTAGATGCTTCTTATGTCACTGAAGACAATGATCGTGATCAACCAGTCATGTTGCATCGTGCAATTCTTGGCAGTTTTGAGCGTTTTATTGGTATACTAATTGAACACTATGCGGGCTTCATGCCACCTTGGCTTGCACCAATCCAAACTTGTGTAATGAACATTACTGATTCACAAGCTGAAGCAAGCGAGCAAGTGGTCGCAAAACTCAAAGAAAATGGTCTACGTGCTATTTCTGACTTGAGAAATGAAAAAATCGGATTTAAGATTCGTGAGCGTACTCTAGAGCGTATTCCATACCTTCTAGTTCTTGGTGACCGAGAAGTTGAAGAAGGTACAGTCAATGTGCGTACTCGCTCAGGAAAAAATTTAGGTACTATGTCAGTAGATGCATTTATTGACCTAGTGAAATCTGCCGTTGCCGAACGCGGCCGGTACATTGTGGAGTAATAAAGATTAAACAGCCTGACCGTAACCAACAACAAGGTGCTAAAAGTAACCGTCCTGCAATTAACGACGAGATCCGTGCAAAAGAAGTACGCCTCGTTGCTGCAGATGGAGAACAAAAAGGTGTCGTTTCATTAAATGAAGCATTACGTGCTGCTGAAGAGGCAAATCTTGACCTTGTTGAGATTGTTGCTAATGCAGAACCGCCTGTTTGTAAAATCATGGACTACAACAAGCACTTATTTGACTTGAAACAGAAGCAAAAAGATGCGAAGAAAAAACAGCATCAAGTGCAAGTGAAAGAAATCAAGTTACGTCCTGCAACGGATGTAGGTGATTACCAAGTAAAATTGCGTGCAATTTTACGTTTCCTTGAAGAAGGAAATAAGGTGAAAATTACCTTGCGTTTCCGTGGTCGTGAAATGGCGCATCAGCAGCTTGGTTTGGCTCAATTACAGAAAATTGAAGCTGACGTTGCTGAGTTTGGTGTTGTTGAACAAGCACCAAAGATGGAAGGTCGTCAAATGGGCATGTTACTTGGTCCGAAAAAGAAAAATAATTTTTCTTAATAAAAAAGCACCGCTATTGCGGTGCTTTTTTATGTTCGCAAGTCTTGTGAGTAATGAAAATAAAGCAAATCTGAATATGATAATATTAGTTGATAATTACACTATTTTAGAAAGGAGAAATAAATGACAGTAATAACAGGGTCAACTGAACTCTCCGAAATTAATCAAAAAGTTGTTCAAGATGGTGAGATTTTACCTCAAGTAAAACTTAAAGATGGTAGTCGTGTGCAAACGGGTACAGTCGCAACAATGTTGCACAATATCAATTTGTATAACACTGGTGCTCGTGGTGAAGTTGAGGATGAACTCATACTCGCAATCCCAACGCTATTCAAAGTTGGGATGTTTGAATTGTTTTCTGTTGATGAATGGATTCAAGGCGATAATCTCGGGCGTAGGTTTGTTGGAGAAAAAGCAAAAGCATTTTTGGAAAGCCAAGCGTAATTTGCATAACATGCTATTTAAGAACATTTTTATTGTTTCTTTTCGTGCTTGTTTACTGATCGTGATTAGTGAAGTGTGCTATAACGCAACAACAGTCAAAATAAAGATGAATAGGGCAACATAAATGATTGACTTATATTATTGGGGCACTCCCAATGGGCATAAAATAACAATTGCTTTAGAAGAAATGGGACTCGAATACAAAATTTTCCCCATCAATATTTTAGAAAATGATCAGTTCCAACCTGATTTTCTAAAAATCTCTCCAAACAATAAAATTCCAGCGATTGTGGATCAAAATGGGCCTCGTGGAGAGCCGATCTCAGTCTTTGAATCGGGTGCGATCCTACAATATTTAGGTCGAAAAACTGGTTTATTTTATCCAACTGATGAACAAGAGCGTGTTGAAGTTGAACAGTGGCTAATGTGGCAGATGGGGGGCTTTGGCCCAATGCTAGGGCAGAATCATCACTTTAATAAGTTTGCTAAAGAACATATTCCTTATGCAATAGAGCGCTATGTGAATGAGACTAAGCGCTTGTATGCTGTGTTAAATAAACAGTTAATTGGTCAAAAGTTTGTTGCTGGTGAATATTCAATTGCAGATATGGCAATTCTACCTTGGGCACTGCGTTACGAATGGCAGGGGATTCAGCTTGAAGATTATCCTTACGTCCAAGATTATATTGAGCGTTTAACAGCACGTCCTGCAATTCAAAAAGCTTTGTCGATTCAAGTCTAATTTTCTATTATGTTTATGTACGCCTCATGAGTTATTGGTTGTTATTTATATCGGCTTTTGGGGCTGCAACTTTATTACCATTACAGTCAGAAGCAGTTTTGATGACTCTGCTTGTAAAAGGTTTGGCAAATCCTATTTATCTGCTTATGGTCGCTACTTTAGGTAATGTGCTTGGTTCATGTGTGAACTGGTGGCTAGGTCTGAAAATAGAACATTTTAAAGATAAAAAATGGTTTCCTGTTTCCGAACAGCGATTATTACAAGCACAGCAGATTTATCATAAATATGGTTTTTATTCATTGCTATTAAGTTGGACACCAGTAATAGGAGATCCGATTACCTTAATCGCAGGCTTAATGAAAGAAAATTTTTGGCGATTCTTATTGATCGTCACGATTGCCAAAGGTGGGCGATATTTAACTTTATATGCGCTGTATTTAGGTGTTTTTTAGATTAAAAGGAAGGTTTTAAACCGTCCCTTTGTTGTTTGATTAATGATCAGACCCTTTGGTGATATCCACTTTAAACAGATCACTGGTTTTAAACCAACAATAGGTTACAATTGCCAGTGTCATGCAACCACCAAAAATGGTTGCAGTAATGGTTCCCATATATTTAGCAGCTAAACCAGACTCAAAAGCACCGAGTTCATTGCTTGATGAAACAAACATGCCATTGACCGCAGCAACACGACCTCGCATATTTTCAGGAGGGAAAATCTGTAAAACAGTTTGACGAACAACAACAGAAACACTATCACACGCACCAGTCATAGCAAGTGCAAAAAGTGATAGCCACATGTTGTTTGAGAATGCAAATAAGATCGTAAAAATACCAAAACCAGCAACGGCTAAAAGCATATTACGCCATGCGTGATGCATCAGTGGAAATTTGGTAAGCACGATCATGGTAATCAGTGCACCAATTGATGGTGCAGCTCTGAGATAGCCCAAACCCTCAGGGCCAACTTTTAAAATTTCTTCGGCGAAAATAGGCAGTAGTGCAATCACACCACCAAATAGAACTGAAATCAGATCTAAAGAAATGGCCCATAAAACAATTTTAGTTTTCCAAATAAAACGGAATCCATCAGTCAGACTTTGTAAGACATTTTCAGTTTCCATTTTTGGAAAACTGCGTTTTTGTAATCTCGTAATTAAGACAAAGCAAGTTGCGAGTAACGCAGTAACAGCAAATAAGCTTGTTTCTCTTCCCATGAATGCCAACATGAAACCACCGAGCATGGGGCCGATGATCACACCACTCTGCCAACCAATCGTGGTCCATGTTGCACCATTGGCATAGAGTTCACGGGGAATTAAAAATGGTTTTAAAGACGTTGCTGAAGGGTTGTAGAAACCCCGAATTGTTCCGAGTGCAAAAATAACAGCGTAAATTCCCCAAGATAGCGTGGTTATGCCTATTTTCTCTAAACCATGTAAATGGAATAAGCTCCAGAGAATCAAGGGGAGTGGAATCGCAAAGAACAAACAGATTTTCATAATTGTTTGTTTATTTAGCTTATCTGCGAAATAACCGCCCCATAATGAAAGTGCGATAAAAGGAATAGCTTCAGCCAGACCAATAAAACCGAGCGTTAACGGGTCTCGCGTAATCTGATAGAGAGAGTATGCAACGATAATTTCTTGAATCAAAATAGCCAGTGTGAGGCAAAATTGATTGAGGGTAACAATCGAAAAATCGCGATAACGTAATGCTGCGAATGCATCATTCTGTATAGACATATTTGTGAGGATTCAATATTTTTCACATATTATAGGGAGTAATTTTCTATAGTTTTCTCATATTTTGAGAATTAATTATGGGAAATAACGTTTGGCAAAAATAAATGCTTTGTTGTCAAAAAATGAGCATTTTACTTTTGTTTTATTCATAGATGCTATATGATACTGCCTTCCTTACCTGCAGGTCGATTTGTAATAGTGCAAACGTGCCGAACAGGTGCTCAAAAGAGGTTACTATGGCTAAGTTAAAAACTCGCCGTGGTGCAGCTAAACGCTTTAAAGCGACTGCAAACGGTTTCAAGCGCAAACAAGCATTCAAGCGCCACATTTTGACCAAAAAATCTGCTAAGCGTATCCGTCAATTGCGCGGTTGTGTAATGGTTCACGTAAGTGACGTTGCATCAGTTCGTGCTATGTGCCCATACATCTAAGGAGATTATAAATGGCTCGTGTAAAACGTGGTGTACAGGCTCATCGCCGTCACAAAAAAATTCTTGCTCGCGCTAAAGGTTACTATGGTGCTCGTTCACGCGTTTACCGCGTAGCGTTCCAAGCAGTAATCAAAGCTGGTCAATATGCTTACCGTGACCGCCGTCAAAAGAAACGTCAATTCCGTGCTTTATGGATTGCGCGTATCAATGCTGGTGCTCGTCAAAACGGTTTGTCATACAGCCGTATGATCGATGGCTTGAAAAAAGCTCAAGTGATCATCGACCGTCGCGTATTAGCTGACATCGCTATGCATGATGCAGTAGCATTTGCCGCTTTAGCTGAAAAAGCTAAAGGCGCATTAGCTGCATAAGCTTAGAGATTCAAAAGAAGGCCGCTTTTAGCGGTCTTTTTATTTTAAAGTATTTAATTTTTAATAATAGATAATAATTTGAGATCAACAATGAAAGATGACCGTTTCTTAAATGATTTAATTCATTACATCCAACAAGGACAAAAGTTTAAATATTTATATTTTTGGGGACATACACCTAAACAAGCTGATCTTGTTGATAAAAGTTGTTTAAGTCAGTGGTATCCATCAACATTTAAATTGGATGGCATTGAATATCTCACGGCTGAGCATTATATGATGGCGCAAAAAGCAAAATTATTTAATGATAAATTGGTTTTTGCACAAATTTTGCAAGTTAAACATCCAAATGAGGCTAAACAACTGGGACGAAAAGTGCAGCATTATGATGATCAGATCTGGAAAGAAAAGCGTTTTAATATTGTTGTACAAGCAAACCTTGCTAAATTTTCTCAAAATTCAGCGCTAAGGGATTTTTTGGTAAATACACAGGATCGCGTTTTAGTTGAAGCATCGCCAGTTGATACGATTTGGGGTGTAGGAATGGCTCAGGAACATGAACATATTCAGGATCCGAGCCAATGGTTAGGTTTAAATCTATTAGGTTTCGCTTTAATGCGTGTTCGAGAACAGCTCATAGATTAGAAGCTTCAAAAGAGTATTGTGGACTGACCCAATCGGTTCAAAAGTAATGATATCGAGGAGATCGTATTGCAGCAGTTGAATAATGGTGAAATACGCTTAGCAACTTTAAATGATTTGCCTCAAATTGCCGAAGTGCATGTTGCATGCTGGAAGGAGACATATACAAATATCATTAAACAGGAGATATTGGATCAACTTGATGTTCAAGAAAAACTCTTGTTATGGCGAGAAATTTATATAAGTGTCGAGCATCAATTGTTGGTTTATGTGGAAAATGATCAAGTACTTGGCTTTTTGGATGGTTATTTAAACCCTAATAATGATGTTGCTGAAATTCGAGCTTTCTATTTGTTTGCAAGAACTCAAAATCAAGGTATTGGCCGTCAACTGTTTAAACAGTTTTATAACTACGCGCTCAGTCAAAGTTATGCCTTCATTCGACTAGAAGTGTTTAATAAAAATCCAAGTCGCTTCTTCTATGAAAAAATGGGTGCTAAGTTAATAGGTGAAGCCGAACTGCCAGAGTTCGGCGAGGGCATAACAGAGTTACTTTATCAGTGGGAACTCTAATACTGTATAAAAATGATGGATTTTATAGTCCAAAATAATAAGCAGCGATACAGATAATAACTGTGATAACAATGAGTTTAATCACACTAGACGTGCTGACTTTATGATGTTGCGCCTGATTGAAATGTTGTGATGTTTCCATCGTTCTATCAATGATCTCTGGCTCAGCGGTCAGCTCGGCAGTTTGATAATGGTTCGCTATTTTTACAATCAGTTTAGAAAATAAATCATCCGTCTTTTGGGAAAAATTACGTAAATTAATTTGCTCTTCAGGGCTAATCAGTTCACCAGCTTCATTATAAGGATGCTGTCTTTGTTGTTCTAAATACTCGGTCAATGCTTCGCAACGATGTAACAAACGATGGGCGCAATCAGCTGGATAATCTGTTGGAATAATTGCAAGTTGATGACTTGAAATACTGCTATGGTCAACTTCATAACCATAAAATGGGAAGTCTTGTTGTGTTGGTTCTGAGAAGTATTGAGCGTATTTGCTGTCAAAGAGTTCTTGCTCCAAGTACCTTGTTACATCATTCCAATTTAGCTTTTGTAGATCAATATCAACTTTTTTTGCAAGTTTATCATTTAGGGTATAGCCCCAAAAAATCTCTTGTCTTAAAGGGTTTCTTTGAGAAGTTGGTACTTCAAAATCATTGTCACTGTTATACCATTCTGCGAGTTCATGCCCACATATCCAAGCTGTCTTTTTATTGGCTTGGTGGCTTACGATAAAGTGAGCAAAAGGGAGTAGTTCAACATTGGCATTTGGGTTTTGTTCATCATTTAGCAAGTTTGATAAATGTAGACTTAACTTCTTCACACCTTGTTTTTTTAGGCCTTCAAGCCAAATTTGGAAATGTTGTGCCAGTAAATGTTGCGATATCAAGTCACGGAAGTTGAAACTGTGTTGCTCGAAGATTGGATGCTCAATCCAACGGCTGAAATTGAGGTCTCCAGATAGAAACTCATTACCATATGTGACAAGTGTGAGCTGTTGCTTCCAAATTTGATCAAGTGCCATCTTGGTCATTTCTCATTGACGATATCGTTATCTTATACATTTTATTAAATTATTGGCTAGCATTAACGACAAATAACTGTATCTATTTCATATTATTATTGTTTCATCCATAAAGTAAAACTTATTAAAGCTCCAATTTTAACCACGGTTTAGCTTCATAAAACAGGTAAAAAGCTGATAAACTATAGCGTTTTATTATATTTTTAAATTTTGTTGCTTTGAGAGTTACTATGTCACTGGAAGCCCTGACCACTGAAGCGCTTGCTGCCATTGCAGCGGCTCAAGACCTTGCTGCACTCGATCAAGCTCGTGTGCAATTTACAGGGAAAAAAAGCCAGCTTGCAGAACAGTCGAAAGCACTTGGAAAAATGGATCCTGAAGAGCGTAAAGTACAAGGTGCTGCGATTCACGCTGTTCGTGAAGCAATTAATGCAGCATTGACTGAGCGTCAACAGACATTACAACAAGCCGAGCTTGCAAAAAAATTAGCAAGTGAAACGATTGATATTACTTTGCCTGGTCGCGGTCAGCGTATGGGAAGTATTCATCCTGTGACGCAAGTACAAGAACGTATTTGCCAATTCTTTACTAAAGCTGGTTTCCAAGTTGCACATGGTCCAGAAGTCGAAGATGACTACCATAATTTCGAAGCCTTAAATATTCCAGGGCATCATCCAGCACGTGCAATGCACGATACTTTCTATTTTGATGCCAAACATTTGCTTCGTACACATACATCAGGCGTACAAATTCGGACCATGGAAACGAGTCAGCCACCAATTCGTATTGTGTGTCCGGGTCGTGTGTATCGTTGTGACTCTGACCAAACCCATTCGCCAATGTTCCATCAGATCGAAGGGTTGTATGTTGCTGAAAATACCAGTTTTGCTGAGTTGAAAGGCTTATTGATTAACCTACTCAATGAGTTCTTTGAAAAAGATTTAAAAGTACGTTTCCGTCCATCTTATTTCCCATTCACAGAACCAAGTGCAGAAGTGGATATTATGGATGAGCGAGGTCGTTGGTTAGAAGTTTTAGGTTGTGGCATGGTACATCCAAATGTACTTCGTGCTGCAGGGATTGATCCTGATAAATACAAAGGTTTTGCTTTTGGTTTAGGGGTAGAGCGTTTTGCGATGTTGCGTTATGGCATCAATGATTTACGTATGTTCTATCAAAACGATGTGCGTTTCTTACGCCAGTTTGCCTAACAGTTTTTTCAGGATTAAATAAGGTTTATACAGATGAAAATTAGTGAAAATTGGTTACGCACTTGGGTAAATCCAGCGATTGATAGCGAAACACTTTCTGATCAGTTGACTATGCTTGGTTTGGAGGTAGATGAACTCGCACCAGTTGCGAAGCCATTCACAGGCGTGGTGATTGGTGAAGTTCTCACTGTTGAACAACATCCAGATGCTGATCGTTTACGTGTAACGACAGTAAATATTGGTTCAGGTGAGCCGCTACAAATTGTATGTGGTGCTCCAAATGTTCATGTCGGTATGAAAGCGCCTGTTGCAACAATTGGTGCCGTGTTACCGGGTGATTTTAAAATTAAAAAAGGCAAACTGCGTGGTGTGGAATCACAAGGGATGCTTTGCGGTGCTTCTGAGATTGATTTAGAAGACAAAATCGATGGTTTGTTGGAATTACCTGCTGATGCGCCAGTGGGCGTGAATATTCGTGAATATTTGAAACTTGATGACAATGTGATTGATATCAGTATCACGCCAAACCGTGGTGACTGTTTTAGTATTCGTGGTATTGCGCGTGAAATTGCTGTTATTAACCAATTACAAGTGAATGAACCTCAAATTCAATCAATTGCAGCAACTATTAGCGATGAAAAAACCGTAACGATTAGCACAGAAGGCACACCTCGTTATTTAGGTCGTATCATTAAGAATGTAAATGTCAAAGCAGCTACTCCTGAGTGGATGGAACAAGCATTAACGCGTTCAGGGATTCGCAGTCATAGTATTTTGGTTGATATCACGAACTATGTCTTACTTGAACTAGGCCAACCTATGCATGCCTTTGACTTGGCTAAAATCGAAGGTTCGATTCAGGTTCGCCAAGCTCAGCCACAAGAAAAATTAACATTGTTGAATGATCAAGACGTTGAATTGCAAGATGACATCATGGTCATTGCCGATGACCATAAAGCTTTGGCAATCGCAGGGATTATGGGTGGATTAGCCTCATCAGTAACTGATGATACACAAGATATTTTCCTTGAAAGTGCTTTCTTTGCGCCATTAGCAATTGCTGGTCGTGCACGTCGTTTTGGCTTGCATACTGATTCATCACAGCGTTATGAACGTGGTGTTGATTTTGAATTACCTATGATCGCGATGCATCGTGCATCTGAACTTATTCAAGCCTTCGCTGGTGGTGAATTTGCACCAATTATAGTGGCGGAACAAACAGATTTATTGCCAAAACGTGAAGCGATTAAGCTACAACAAGCACAAGTTGATCAATTGCTAGGCTATCAAGTTGTGGGTGATTTTATTGCTGATGCTCTGACTCGTTTGGGTTGTGTGGTTGAGACGATTGCGCAAGGTGAGTGGAGTGTTGTACCACCATCACATCGTTATGATATGGCAATCTATCAAGACCTCATCGAAGAAGTTGCTCGTGTTGATGGTTACGATAATATTCAGATCAGTTTGCCAAAAATTGACGTGAAATTAGAGACGTACCAAGATCGTTTTGAAACGGCTCAGCTACGTCAAACTGTTGCAACATTGGGTTATCAAGAAGCGATTAGTTTTAGTTTTGCTGACGCTAAACTTGAAAAACAACTTAATCCAAATGTACAGCCTTTGATGCTTGCTAATCCAATTTCAAGCGATTTGGCGGCAATGCGTAGTACTTTATTATCAAGCTTAATTCCTTGTGTGCAATACAACTTAAACCGTCAACAGCAACGTGTGCGTTTCTTTGAGTTGGGTTTGCGTTTTGATTACCAAGACGCAAAAGATATTCATGATCTCAAGCAAATCCCAACTTTAGCACTAATTGCAGTTGGTTCTTTAGCCCCTGAATCATGGCATGCAAAGCCACAAGCAATGGATTTCTTCGATTTTAAAGGTGAGATTGAAGAAATTTTGGCAGCGGGTCGTATCAACGTCGAGTACGCACGTAGTGAGCGAGCTTGGTTACATCCAGGACAATCTGCTGAAATTTTGTTTGATGGAAAGTCAATTGGCTATTTAGGGCGATTACACCCATCTTTAGAAAATGCACTTGATTTGGGCATTACTTGGGTTGCAGAGCTTGATCAGCAGGCTGTTTTGCAATCTTATGTATCTAATTTTACAGAATTATCACGTTTTCCATCGGTTAGACGTGATATTGCGCTTTTAATCTCTGATAAGATTGAGGTAAGAGATATTCAGCGGTTAATTAAGCAAACTGGTGGAGAGTTATTAGACTCAACATGGTTGTTTGATGTGTATACGGGGCAAGGGGTTGAACAAGGTAAGCGCTCTTTGGCATTTGCATTGTTATGGCAACATCCAACTCGTACGCTTGAAGATGCTGAAATTAAATCTGGTATGGATAACATTATTCAAGTGTTGGAAAACACTTACCAAGCGACATTGAGGGCCTCATGACAGCATTAACAAAAGCAGAGATGGCGGACCATTTGAGTGAGCTTACAAGCTTAAATCGCCGTGAAGCAAAACAAATGGTCGAGTTATTTTTTGATGAGATCAGCCAAGCATTAATCGCTGGCGAACAAGTCAAACTATCAGGGTTTGGCAATTTTGAATTACGTGATAAACGCGAACGTCCTGGACGTAATCCTAAGACTGGGGAGGAGATTCCAATCTCAGCTCGTCGTGTAGTGACATTCAGAGCCGGTCAAAAATTTAGACAGCGAGTTGGAAATGAGCAGATCGATTGATCTGCTTTTTTTGTTTTTAGAATAAAAATTTTGAGCATAAAAAAAGAGAACCGAATGGTTCTCTTTTTTATAATCTATAAATAGATTATTGAGCAGCAGATGCTGGAGCAGCTTCAGAAGCAGCAACCGCAACATCAGAAGCAGCAGCAGCAACGTCAGAAGCAGCAGCTTCAACAGCATCAGTAGCTTCAGAAGCAGCAGCTACAGCTTCAGAAGCAGCAGCGTTAGCGTCAGCAGCTGGAGCTTCTTCTTTCTTAGAGCAACCAACGAAAGCTAAAGTAGTAGCAATAGCAGCAACAACAGCAAATTTTTTGAATAACATGGCATCACTCTCATAAAATTGTGAGATTAAAAAAAACCTGAGCTAGTCTGTTTGTGCTTTTATTATTCCTAAACGCTTTAGGTAACAACGCAGGGAGCAGCCTAACTGGTCTGGAGCTATCCTATCAAAGCAAATCATGAATTACTACTGTTCTGTCCAACAAAACGACAAAAATGGACAGAATTTGGCTTTTTTTTGATAGAAAAAAACTATAATTATTTTGTTTGATATCGGTTTTAGGCTGTATCTTTCTGATTTTTCTTAAAAAATAATAGATAAAACAAAGGATTGATGTTTTTGTGAGAATTTAAATTAAAATGTAAATATTATGTAATCCTGTCAACCAAATAAAAAAAGCTACCATTACGGTAGCTTTTTAAATGATGATTTAGGTTGATGCTTTTCGTTTCATTTGATCAAAGAAATCATCATTGGTCTTGGTTTCTTTCATGCGATCTAATAAGAATTCCATCGCTGCAAGCTCATCCATTGGGTGTAGTAACTTACGTAAAATCCAAACCTTACGTAGATTTTCTTCACCCATTAATCGTTCTTCACGGCGAGTACCAGATTTCTTGATATTCATTGCTGGGAATACACGTTTTTCAGCAATACGACGATCAAGTGTAATTTCTTGGTTACCTGTACCTTTGAATTCTTCGTAGATCACGTCATCCATCTTACTGCCCGTTTCAATAAGAGCAGTAGAAATAATTGTGAGTGAACCACCTTCTTCAATATTACGTGCAGCACCGAAGAAACGTTTGGGACGTTCCAAAGCATGAGCATCCACACCACCTGTAAGCACTTTGCCTGATGATGGGATCACAGTATTGTATGCACGTGCTAAACGAGTAATTGAGTCGAGTAAAATCACAACATCTTTTTTATGTTCAACAAGGCGTTTCGCTTTTTCGATGACCATTTCGGCAACTTGAACATGACGAGCAGGTGCTTCATCAAATGTTGATGCAACAACTTCACCGCGAACAGTACGCTCCATTTCCGTCACTTCTTCAGGACGTTCGTCAATCAAAAGTACGATTAAGAAGACTTCTGGGTTATTACGCACAATTGATTGAGCAATGGTTTGCAGCAACATTGTTTTACCCGCTTTCGGTGGTGCAACAATAATAGAACGTTGACCTTTACCGATTGGTGCGATCAAGTCGACGACACGGGAGGTTAAATCTTCTGTTGTACCGTTACCGAGTTCCATAACCAATTGTTCGGTTGGGAATAATGGCGTAAGGTTTTCAAATAGAATTTTATTACGTGAGTTTTCAGGTGTATCGTAGTTAATTTGGTTTACTTTTAATAAAGCAAAATAACGTTCGCCTTCTTTTGGTGGGCGAATAGTACCTGTAATTGTATCACCAGTACGTAAATTAAAGCGGCGAATTTGTGATGGGCTGACATAAATGTCATCAGGGCCTGCTAAATATGAACCAGCCGCAGAGCGTAAGAAACCAAAACCATCAGAAAGGATTTCTAGAACGCCATCACCAAAAATTTCTTCGCCATTCATTGCATGGCGTTTTAAAATAGCAAAAATAATATCTTGTTTACGGTTACGTGCCATGCCTTCAAGGCCCATAAACTCCGCAATTTTAATGAGTTCGCCAATGGGTTTTTTCTTGAGTTCAGTTAAGTTCATAAGTGGTCAGACAGAATGGAATAAGTGGAGGACTATGTTAGGGAAAGAGTAAAAATCGACCGCATACATACATGCTGATGTAATTGTATTTACACAACCACAATTCAGTAGTCTGGTTCATTGTTTCAGAGAGAAATGTGAAAACAATTGTTATTGCCGAGCGGCGATCTTATGTTTTGTGTCTTGTAAGAAGTGCAATGAAGTAGATTCCATTCAAAGCTTCTTGATCCAGTAATATAGGTTAAATAAAGAAATTTGTCAATGTAAACTCAGAAATACGCCATCAATTGAATAGCGTATTTCTGAGGGATCGATAACCTAAATTAAATTAGATATTTTGATCAATAAATGCAGCAAGTTTTGAACGTGGCGCAGCACCAACTTGCTGAGCGACAACTTCACCGCCTTTGAACATTAATAGTGCTGGAATATTACGGATATTGTATTTCACAGCCGTATCTTCACATGCAGTCACGTCGACTTTTACGATTTTTACTTTACCTGCATATTCGTTAGACAAGTCTTCAAGTACAGGTGCGATTGCTTTACATGGCGCACACCAGCCTGCCCAAAAGTCAACAAGTACAGGAGTTTCAGCATCTAAAACATCTGCTTGGAAGTTTTCATCAGTTGTATTAACAATAGTCGCAGACATGAGGTTGCTCCAAAAATAAGAAATAAAGTGCGAATTCAATCATCATCAAGATGAATATTACATCGCTACTTTACTCAATGTAAGGGTTTGTTCTGATTATTCAAGTTTAGTAGATAAAAGTCCAATGGATGCTGACGATGTTCAGCATCGACATAAACAATCATTTCAGCAATAAAAAATTAAATACGGTACTTTTATTGCTTAAAATGACTTTAAAATTGTAAGCATGTGAATTACTCTAATGCGTGAATTGAACATGGGTTTATATAAATAATGTCTGATTTTCTGATTGATGAAGAATTGCTTGCTGCGATTGATATGGGATCGAATAGTTTCCATCTCGCAATTGCTCGTGTTGATCACGGTGAAGTTAAGAAAGTTGCTTCAATGTCAGAAAAAGTACAGTTAGCTGCTGGACTAGATGAAAATAAGAATTTAACAGAGGCTGCCCAGCAACGTGGGCTTGCATGTTTAGCTCGCTTTGTTGGGCGATTAAGTTCAGTGCAACCAAATCGTCTGCGGATTGTTGCCACAAATGCATTAAGACAAGCGAAAAACGGCCACGAATTTATTCAAAAAGCAGCAGAAATTTTACCCAAACCGATTGAAATTATTGCTGGTCGTGAAGAGGCTCGCCTCATTTATCTGGGCGTTTCACATACCATGGCCAATGGTGGTCGACGTTTAGTAGTTGATATTGGTGGTGGTTCAACGGAATTTATTATCGGTGAAGAGTTTGAGCCATTACATACTGAATCATTACAAATGGGTTGTGTAGCATATAGCAAAGCTTATTTTGCTGATGGCGAAATCACCAGTAAAGCATTTGATAAAGCAGTGGTTGCTGCCCGTAAAGAACTCTCTGCAATTGCGAATACTTACAAATCAGAAGGTTGGGATACTGTTGTTGGCTCAAGTGGAACAATTAAAGCTTGTCGTCAAATCTCAGTAAATTTAGGTCTAAGTGACGAACAAGAAAATTTAACGCGTGAAGGCTTATATAAGTTAAAAGATCGTTTGCTGAAATTTAAGAATGTTTCAGAAATTGATTTTGAAGGACTACGTGAAGATCGTCGAGCAGTTTTGCCAGCTGGTCTTGCGATTTTATATGCCATTTATGAAGTATTAGATATCGACAAATT
Source organism: Acinetobacter sp. NBRC 100985 (assembly GCF_000241225.1). Lineage (NCBI taxonomy): Bacteria > Pseudomonadati > Pseudomonadota > Gammaproteobacteria > Moraxellales > Moraxellaceae > Acinetobacter > Acinetobacter sp. NBRC 100985. Next base: position 146,060 of record NZ_BAEB01000006.1, read on the forward strand.
GGCATATTCTGACGGTGCATTGCGTGAAGGTGTCATGTATGACTTGTTAGGTCGTTTTAAGCATGAAGATATTCGTGATCGTAGTGTGCAAGCATTAATGGGTCGTTATAACGCAGATCCAAAACAAGCAGAACGAGTGGTAAATACAGCACAGCAGCTTTTCGATGGGGTTGCGCAATCTTTGCATTTAACTACGGAAGACAGTGACTTACTGCGACGGGCTGCATATTTACATGAAATTGGTTTGGCAATTAGTCATGGTGGTTATCACCGTCATGGAGCTTATTTGCTACAACATTCTGACATTCCAGGTTTCTCGCAAATTGACCAAAATCATCTCTCACATCTGGTTTCGCATCATCGTCGTAAGTTACGAGCAGATGCAAAAAATGACGTGATGAAGGTGGGGGGTAGCCATTTACTTTATCTTTGTTTATTGCTCCGTCTCGCAGTTTTGCTGAACCATAGTCGTAGTGATCAGATGCTTCCTGCCATTGAACTGAGTGTTGTAAATGATCAACAATGGCAGCTAAGCGTTTCTGGCGATGCTAAACAATGGCCTTTATTGGTTGCTGATCTGCATGATGAGCAGGTGCAGTTTAAGCATTGGGACATTGAGTTAAATATTCAGTCAGACAATTTTGTTGATTAACAATACATCCTTGTTAGGGATTATCTACGACTTATGAAAAATAAAGCGACTCAGTCCAAGGCTTGGGCTACGGTTCAAATTGCACGACATCCTGAACGTCCGCAATTTCTAGATTATGTCAGTGAAATCTTTACTGAATTTGATGCACTTCATGGTGACCGTTTATATGGTGATGACGGTGCGATGATTGGTGGACTTGCACGTTTTGATGGTCAACCAGTGATGGTCGTGGGTCAACATCGTGGGCGTAGTACCCGTGAAAAGTTGCAGCATAACTTCGGTATGTGTAACCCAGAAGGCTATCGTAAGTCACAGCGTTTACTAGATATGGCGGAACGTTTTAACTTACCTGTGTTTACTTTCGTTGATACCATGGGTGCATATCCGGGTGTTGGCGCGGAAGAGCGTGGTCAAGCTGAAGCAATTGCAACGAGTTTGGCGCAACTTTCAAACTTAAAAGTGCCAGTAATCGCAACGGTTTTAGGTGAAGGTGGGTCTGGTGGTGCACTTGGGATTGGGGTGGCGGATCGCGTGATCATGTTGTCACATAGTATTTATTCTGTTATTTCTCCAGAAGGCTGTGCGTCTATTTTATGGAAAACAGCAGATAAAGCGGCTCAAGCGAGTGAAGCACTTGCGTTAACAGCAGATAAGTTAAAAACTTTAGGTGTTGTTGAATATGTTGTGGATGAAGGTGAAGGGGCGCATTTAAACCCTGAGCAAGTCATGCATGATTTAAAAGCTGTATTAAAGCAAGCCTTAGATGAATTGCAACCAATGGGTGCTCAAGAACGATGCGAAGCACGTTATCAACGTTTAATGAAGTTTGGAAGCAGCAATTTAGGCATCGCGTCTTAACAGAGACACAGCATTTCTCAGAACAAACTCAATTTTTGATTGGGTGTAGCGGCGGCATGGATTCCATGCTGTTGCTGTATCTGATGGCTGAACTTTTCCCAACACGTACTCGCGCCCTTTATGTTGATCATCAATTGCAACAGGCGAGCCGAGCTTGGGGGACGTTGGTTCAACAGCATTCAGATCAACTCAATATTCCCTGCATTATTCAAAAAGTTTCGGTTCAAACAGGGAATCTAGAACAACAAGCACGCCAAGCACGTTATCAAGCTTATCAGCAGCATTTACAAGCCAATGAAATTCTCGTATTGGCCCATCATCAGCAAGATCAGGCTGAGACAGTATTATTGCGCTTGCTTTCGGGTGCTGGTGTAAATGGTTTGTCTGCAATGCAACGGATAGATATTCGTCGTGAGATGACCATTTGGCGACCCTGTCTTGAGTTAAGTCGCGAACGTATTGAACAATGGACACAGCAACTCTGTTTTGATTATGTGACTGATCCAACCAATCACGATACGCATTATGATCGTGCGTGGTGTCGAGAAATACTTTGGCCTGTTTTACAACAACGTTTTCCCAAAATGCAGGATGCAATATCGCGTAGCAGTTATTTAATGCAAGATGCTGTTGAAATCTTAAATGATGTTTTACAAAACGATATACAGCAATGTGTGACTGAAAAAGTCTTAGATTTGGATGCGCTTTTGCAGCGATCTGAAGCACGACAACGTCAATTACTCTCAGCATGGATCAAAGGAGCAGAGCAATATCGACCTAGCTTTGACATGGTGCAACGCCTACAGCAGGAAGTGATTTTAGCAAAGCCTGATGCTCAAGCTACTTTGCATATCAATCAGCATTATTATGTGCGTTATCAAAAGAAATTGTATCGACTTCGCTATGATGAGTTGTATGCAGAAAAAGTTTCTCCGTTCCCCAATTGCATAGAGCAGTATTATCAAATCGGAAATTTTATTCAGGTGGCTTCAGGAAGATATAAAATTGATACGCAAGAAATTGGGCTATCAACAAAATTATTAGGACAAAATTTAAAGCTGATTAAGCGTCAAGGTGGTGAGAAAATTCATCTCTATGGGCGAGTTGGACATTGGCCACTGAAAAAAGCAATTCAAGAAGCACAGATTTTGCCTTGGTTACGTCATACAATTCAAATATTAGTCTTGGATAATGTTATGCTTGGGGTCTTTAGCCCAAAAGGTTTTTGGTTGGCGCAATCTGATTATCTAGAGCAGGGCGGTTGGCAACCAAGTTTAATTACTGACTGTAATAATTTTTCTTTTCAGTCTTTTTTACATGACGAGTAGAACATGGCGACATCATTGAATCAAAATATCTGTTTTATTGGCGGCGGTAATATGGCGCAAGCCTTGATTGGGGGATTGCTTTCGCGTGGATTGCCAACAACCCGTATCACGGTTTCTGATCCTGTTGAGCAAATTCGCCAAATTTTGGAAGAAAAAGGCATCCAAACCACAACAGATAATCTTGAAGCAATTAAAAATGCAGATGTCGTTGTATTGGCGGTAAAACCTCAAGTTTTAGCAACGGTATTACAACCATTAAAAGATTTGTTATCAGATAAACTCGTCATTTCGATTATTGCTGGTGCTGAAATTCAAACAATTTCAGACCTGATCGGTGGTAGTCAGCGTATTGTGCGTGTGATGCCAAATACCCCAGCACTTGTTCAAACGGGTGCGCATGGTATTTATGCATCTGAAGCCGTAAATGCTCAGGATCGTGAATTAACCAGTCAGATTCTTGCTGCGACAGGATTAACGATTTGGGTAGATACTGAGGCACAAATTGATGCAGTGACAGCTGTATCTGGTTCTGGACCTGCATATTTCTTCTATTTAATGGAAAGTATGATTCGTGCAGGTAAGAATTTAGGCTTGGATGAGAAAGTAGCAACAGCTTTGACCTTACAAACTGCATTAGGTGCAGCGCAAATGGCAATCACGAGCTCAAACTCTCCAGCGGAATTACGTAAAAATGTGACGTCTCCAAATGGTACAACTCAAGCGGCTTTAGAAGTGTTTGATCGTGCTCAGATTTCACAGAACATTCAAGCAGCGCTTGCAGCAGCTCAAAAGCGTAGCCAAGAGCTTGCACAAGAGTTGAGCGACAAGACTAAATCGGTTTAAGTAGGATAAGACAATTATGGGTGCAAGTTCTGCGCTAATTTTTGGTGTTTTGATCAATGTTGCAATTTTATTGGTCTTTTTCCGTTTTTTAATGCAATTGGCGGCAGTAAGTCCTTATAACCCTGTAGTGCTTTCGACAGTGAAAGCTACCAAGGTTGTAGATATTTTTAGTCGTATTTTTCCAACAGTAGGCAAGGGCCGTGTCAATTTGGCTGCTGTAGCTCTGTTGGTTGTTCTTTATTTACTGAAAATATTTGGTTTGATGTATTTGTCAGGGCAAATGCCACATAGTGCAGTGTATCTGGTGATCACAACCTTTGTGACCATGATTCAAGATTTAATTCGTTTCTGTCGTTATTTGATTTTTGCAACCATTATTTTAAGTTGGGTAGTGATGTTTACACAAACTCGCTCTCCTTATATTGAAGTGATTCAAGAGCTTGCAGAACCATTACTTGCACCTTTCCGTCGTTTGCTCCCAAACATGGGCATGATCGATTTATCTCCGATTTTGGCATTCTTGGCTTTGTATGTCGCTGAAATCTTAATGAATGAAGCAGCTAAAGTGTTATTAACAGGTCTTTAATTGGTTTGAAAATAAAAAAGGGATTGTGTTGCACACAATCCCTTTTTTATATCGTATATAGGCTTAGTGGGCTGCATCCCAGTTTTGACCTTGGCCCACTTCAACGACAAAGGGCACTGATATTTCTAATACAGATTGCATTACATCTGCAATTTGCTTGGACAACTCGTCAGCAATGTCTGCGTCTGCTTCAAACACTAATTCATCGTGTACTTGTAATAACAGCTTGGCTTGATCTTTAGGTAATACTTTATCAACTGCGATCATCGCTAGTTTGATGATATCCGCTGCACTGCCTTGGAGTGGTGCATTGATTGCTGCACGTTCAGCCGCTTGTTTAATCATTTTATTGCTTGCCAAAATATCAGGTGTATATAGACGACGACCTAAAATCGTTTCGACAAAACCTTGTTCTCGTGCGATCTGACGTGTACGTTCCATATAGTCCAAAACACCTGGATAACGTTGGAAGTAACGCGCAATATAGCTACGTGATTCTTCACGGGTAAAACCAAGTTGGCGAGTTAAGCCAAACTCAGACATGCCATAGAGCAGACCAAAGTTGACGGCTTTGGCTTGACGACGTTGATCATTGGTCACATCTTCAATGGCGATACCTAGAACTTCAGATGCTGTACGGCGATGCACATCTTGACCTTGTTGGAATGCATGGACTAAAGCATCATCTTGAGAAAAATGTGCCATTAAACGCAATTCGATTTGTGAGTAATCGGCCGCCAATAACACACGTCCTTCAGGTGCAATAAAGGCTCTACGAATCTGACGACCAATGGGTGTGCGGATTGGAATATTTTGTAAGTTTGGATCAGTTGAAGACAAACGACCTGTCGCTGTGAGTGCTTGATGGTAGCTGGTATGCACACGATGTGTTGAATCATGTGATTGCTCGACCAAACGATCTGTATAGGTGTTTTTCAGCTTAGCCAACCCGCGATGTTCTAAAATAACTTCCGCTAGTGGGTGCTCTATTTTCTCTAAGATACTTTCGCTGGTGCTGTATTGACCAGTGGCAGTTTTTTTGCCGCCTTTCAGACCGAGACGATCAAACAAAACTTCGCCCACTTGTTTAGGCGAAGCGATATTAAAGGCTTCACCTGCAAGTTCAGTTGCTTGATTCTCAAGTGTTTGCATCGTTTCAGAAAACTCGACACTGAGTTGATCAAGAAATTGATGATCTAATTTAATCCCATCTTCTTCCATTCCTGTCAAAACGCGAGCCACAGGTATTTCGATGTTGTGGAGGATATTGACCAGTTCAGGATTACTTTTAAGTTTTGCTGAAAGTACTTCATATAAACGATAGGTCACATGGGCATCTTCGGCTGCGTAATGTGCCGCAATTTCGAGTTCAATCTGATTAAAGGTTTTTTGCTTTGCACCTTTACCAGCGATTTGCTCAAAAGTTGTCGTGAGATGACTGAGATAAACTCGTGCTACATCATCCATACCATGTCGAGTTGCAGCCGCATTGAACACATATGAAGCGAGCATGGTATCGAAATACCAACCTTGAATATGAATGCCATGGTTAGCAAAGATATGTGCATCATATTTTAAATGATGACCAATTTTTCTGACGTTGTCATTTTCAAGAATTGGTTTAATTTGAGCGAGAACTTGCTCACGATTAAGCTGTTCAGGTGCGCCTTCATAGTCATGTGCCACAGGTACGTAATAGGCATCATTCGCATCAAAGGCGATAGAAAAACCAACCAGTTCCGCAAAGCGATAATCGAGATTGGTGGTTTCTGTATCAATTGCAAAGTGATCAGCTTGCTGCATTCGGTCGAACAATACATTCCAATCTTGCTGGGTGAGCACCGTATGATAGGTGGCTGTACCGAGTTGATCATCTTGACTAGAAAGATTGGCATGATCTTCGGTGACAACTTGCTCAGTTTTCTGTTCTGCTTTGACGATACTTTTTGAAGTTTGTTGGTATGCAGAATTGTTTGGATTATTCGGATGATCCAAAGACTGTAGTTGGTTACGGAATTCTAGCTCAGTGTAAAGATCACGGAGTTGATCAACGTTTGGATTTGAAAGTTTAAGATCATGCCAATCTAAAGCTAAATCAAGATCGCAGACAATGCTGGCCAACTGATGATCAATTTTGATGTTGTCTAAGTTATCTTTAATATTTTGGCTAATTTTGCCTTTGAGCTGATCAACATTGGCGATGATATTGTTTAATGAGCCATATTCAGTCAGGAGTTTTGCTGCTGTTTTTGCACCAACACCCGGCACACCCATGATGCCATCAGATGCGTCACCCATGAGGGTGAGATAATCGATAATTTGATGTGGATGTACACCAAATTTTTCTAAAACACCCGCTTCATCGAGTACACGTTCTTTAAAACTATCCTCAAGTTTGACATGCTCATTCACCAACTGCGCCATATCTTTGTCACCTGTCGAGATGAGCACATGATGACCTTCGGAGAGTGCACGTTTGGTAAGTGTTCCGATAATATCATCCGCTTCCGCACCAGCGAGGAAATATAAAGGAATGCCGAGCGCTTTAATTAATGCATGTAAATATGGGATTTGTTGAGACAACTCCTCAGGCATGCTTGGGCGATCGCCTTTATAAATCGGCGATAATTTATGACGAAATGTTGGCTCAGGTGTATCGAAAATAACTGCCATGTGCGTCGGTTGAGTACGGCGCATCAATTTTTGGATTGCAGAAATTGCACCACGAATTGCGTTGGTGTGTAAGCCAGTAGATGTTGTTAATGGCGGCAGAGCGTGAAAAGCACGAAATAAAAAATATGACCCGTCAACCAAGACAAAAGGTGGCATTGTGCAAATCCTTATTATGAACTGATGCGTATTTTACGTGAAAAAGTCATGCCTGTCTTATTTCGAGGTGGATCAATACGACTTGCCATGTCGTCTAAAAATTGCAGAATTTTGTATGTAAAGTGGGTTGCTTATGGACTGATCAAGTAATATAGCTGCAATGAAGTTATCTGAACTGATATAAGTCCATGTATAAAAAAGATAAACAGGGAATTGTCATTGTCTTGGTTGCTTTGACTGTGTTGTTGGGTTGCGCAATTGCATTTAGATGGCAAGGTATTGTCGTTGCTTCAGCAATTGGACTAACCGTTGCAATTGTGCACATACTCTCGGAAATTCATCAGCGTTTGCAGCAGCTTGAACGCACTGCACCGAGCTATTTTGCCCAATCAACGAGTATTACTTCGCAAAAGTTGGTGATCTATGCATCTGCATTAGTTACTTTATTTGCTTATGCCAATACATGGATGTGGTTGGCGGGTGGGGCTTTATTAGTTCTGATGTTGTGCTTGATTCAAACCATCAGTTCATTTCAGACACGTTTATTGCATTTAGAACAATACGCGACACATTCTGCTGAAACTAAGATGCCAACGCCTCAGGCTTCTATTGATGATCAAAATCTTGAATTAGCACCAACCTATACCTCAAATGAGCTTACAAATGATCATCATCCGACTTGGATGCAAACTGATCAAGCGATTCCACAAAAACAAACTAATGAAAATCTAATTTCTGAATATCCTGAAACGAAGCGAAAACAACCTGCTTGGTGGCAACCTGCGATCGATTGGATGATTCATGGTAATCCTATTTTAAGAGTCGCTGTTACCGTGTTGATGGTGGGAATCGTTTTATTATTACGTTTTGCCAGTGAGCATTGGCAGCTTAGTTTAGGCGTGAAGCTGGGATTTATTGCCAGTGTAGGGATTGTGACGACTATTGCTGGTTATTGGTTGCAAAAAAAGAATCAACTATTTGCGGTCGCATTGCAGGGGCTTGGTTTAGCCGTTGTGTTTCTGACACTTATTTTTTCACATCATTTTGCTGTAATTGCCAGTCTAGGTACAGCCAGTACTTTATTTGTCATTTTATTATTAGTAACTGTTTACCTAAGTTTAAAGCAGCAAGCGTTATATTTGGCCATGTTGGCATTAACAATGGCTTATCTTGCACCATTGCTTATTCCACAGAATCATCCTGATGTGATTTTCTTATTTGGCTATTACTTTTTGATTAACTTAGCCGTGGCTGCGGTTAACTTTATTCAACCTTGGAAAATCCTGCACCAAATTGCATTTTTTGCCACGATGTTTATTGGAGGCACAACGATTGGGATTTATGCAGAGACTCACCAATTCGATACCTTAGACTGGATTTTATGGTTGCATATCGGATTATTTATTTGGTTGAGTATTCGATATAGCCAATTAATGCTACGTGCTCAAAATCAAATTAAAGAGGTAGAACCCAAAGCCCAACGTTTGCAGCCTATTTTAGACGTTGGACTGATTTTTAGTGTACCTGTATTGGGTTTTTCACTACACGCCTATCTGATGCATAACTCAACACAGGCACTTACGATTGGAGCTGCTGTTCTAAGTTTAACTTATACTTTGCTGCATGTTTGGATTAAACGTCAGCATCCACAACTTTCGATCTTGGCAAAAAGCTTTTTTATTCTTGCTATGGTGTTTACTGCACTGATTTTCCCACTTGCGAAAGGAGCGCATTGGACATCTGTGGGTTGGGTGATTCAGGGCACAGCACTGATTGTTTGGGGAGTGACTGAACGTTATCGTTTAAGTCGTTATCTTGGTGTAGCTTTAGTTTTACTCAGCTCAGTCGCATTGTTATTCCAAGCTTGGTCAAATGATCATTTCCCGATTTTAAGTACATTTATTTATGCTTCGGCTCAATTTATTTCGGCTTTCTATTTATTGCATTATCAAGAAGTTGAAAAATATTTTAGTGCACGGATGTTGAGTGGTGTTTTCCTCGCTTTAGGGATGTATGCAGGCGCAGTTGCAGGTGTTGAGTATCTACATTGGCAACATTATGGCTTAAGTCCTTACTTGATGATCTCAACCATCTGTTTGGCCTTATTTAGTTTGGTTGTTCAATTCAAATCTAGGATGCAATGGCATAACGTACAATTGATTTTGTTGAGTGGATTGTTATTTTTATTGTACGGAGAGAGCTTTGCTGCAAATGTCTATGCAATTTGGCATTGGCAAAGTACTTTAACGCAAATTACCTTTGCTGTAACGGCGATTGTTCTTGCAGGCACATTGATCAGTTTGCAATCGACGGCATCAAAAACATTACTCATGATCGGTGCGACTTTGCTTTGGTTAAGTTTAGCAATCATTGGTTTAGCGATTTTCCCAATCATTCCTGTTGTTGCCTTGGCGATGGTTCCTGCTGTGTACGGACTGTGGTTATTTTATTCCAATAAAATGCAAAGACTTCAGCAGCTCCCGATTTGGTGTCTCACTTTATTTTGGCTGGTGATTGTGAATATTGATCCATATTCAGCAACGCAATTCTATTTATTGCCAGTGTTGAATCCAACAGACGTACTGAGCTTGTTGATGTTCATCGGTGTACTCTGGGTAATTTACCATCATGATTTCAGTGCTGACCCATCAATTGAGTGGGGTTTTAAAGTAGCGACGATTTTGACAGGCTTATTTGTACTGAGCAGTGTTGTCGTGCGTGCGATGCATCATTATTTAGGAACACCATTATGGGGTGGTGCAATTTGGTCAAATGGTGATGTGCAACTGAGTTTGACATTACTCTGGGTAATTTTGGCATTCATCCTAATGACTTTTTCCAGTCGCCGTCATATTCGCCAAATTTGGTTTGTCGGTGCGGCATTGCTAGGAATTGTGGTGTTAAAACTATTGTTATTAGACTTATCGCAAAGTGGAACTTTAACTCGAGTGATTTCATTTATTGGATCGGGTATCGTCATGTTGGTGATTGCATATTTAGCACCTTTACCACCGACCTTGAGTGAAAATAAAAAGAGAGCTGATTAGCTCTCTTTACCTTCACGTTTCAATGCTTTCTGATTCGCATATTGGTCTATTTCATCATTTGCCAAAGGTTGAGGTCGGTCAATTAGCCCCATCTTCGGTACTGGAATCTCAATTTCATTATCAAGGAAACCGTTACGGATGCGTTCCTGCATTTCATCCCGCACTTGAATATAGTTTTCTTGACGACACCAGACCGCAAAAAGGATCTCAATCGATGACTCTTTAAATGCTGTAACAGTCACTGCAGGTTTAGGATCATCCATTACATATGGGTATCTATTTGCAACATCTAACAGTACTTGTCTAACTTTGATGATGTCTTCATGGAAATTGATGGCAAGCGTAATTGGAATACGCCGAATTGGATATTTGGATAAATTCATGACTGGAGTTCGAATGAGTTGTTCGTTCGGCAGTCGAATATAAACATTATCGAGGGTGAGTAATTTCACAGAGAGTAAATCAATTGAGATCACTTCACCTTCTATCGTTTGTCCACGAATCAATGTGATTTGAATGGTATCGCCAACTTCGAAAGAACCTTCACCAATCAAAAACAGTCCACTAATTAAATTGGATGCGGAAGTCTGAGAGGCGAAACCCAAAGCTACAGTTAAAATACCCGCTGCACCTAAGAAGACACTGATTTTAAATCCTGCTTCTCTCAAACTAGTCATGATAAAGAGTAGGAAAATAAAATAGAAAATACCTCTACGCCATAACAAGCGTTGATGTGCATTAAAGCGGCTACCAATCGTTCGGATAAATGCATTCGATATTAAACGTGCGATGACAAAGCCGATAAAGCACAGAATCACGGCAACAGTGATTTCACTGAGTCGTTCTAAATTAATATTGGTAAAGATGCCAGTAAAGCTAGATGCGACATCCTTAGGAATATTGGTTTGCGCCATATCAACCTCTTAAAAGAATGAATCAAACATATTGAATAAGTTGCCACCTGGTGCGCGTGGTGGATGGACATAAGTCACAGCACCTGCTTGGGTTGGTGTTTTATTCTCAATACGAATGCGCGCGGGTTGATCAGCCCCTTCATAATAGACTTTGATTTGAGACGTCCAGAGTCTGCCTGTTTCTTCACTGTAAAATAAAGGAAGTGCAGGGACGGGAACATTCATACGATCAAACCGTAATTGATGTTGACTAATGTTGTGGAATTCAATTGGAGTAACTGCTCTAAAAGCACGTGGCTTTAACAGATTTAAATCAGTGCGACCGTCGACAGATGTTGCATAGCAGATTTCACCATGTTGAGCATCTTTACCAAACCAAGTATCTTTAGGTTGGATCACTGGAACTTCAAAAAGAGGCTCTGAAATACCATCAACTAAACCTGCAATCCAAAGAGGCGTGCTGATATACAGTGTTCCTCGCTGCCCAGCAGGAATATAGATCGGATCAACGGGTTTAATTACCACTGAACGATCAGCCAAACGCGGCATTAACAGGAATGAATCATTCGTTTTTTGAAACATGTATCGTTCAATGCTGGCGGGTTTTGGCATCGCAAATTCAGTATCGTTTAATACTTGCCAATGTTGCTCGTAATCATGTTGAGTAAAAGGGCGATGATATTCCAAGCGCCATTCTTTAATGCCGCGAGTCAGGCGAAATAGCAGCGAACCGAATTGCCAAGCTTTGGCTTGTTGTATTTCAAACTGTTGTTCACCCCACCACTTCAAAGTGTCGGAATGGGGCATTTCATATTGATTATTTTGAGACAAGATGCAAAATTCCTTTGTGAGTATGCTAAACAGACTTCACGCTGTAATCTGCTTAGAGTACACTCAACTATCCCTTTCATCATTATAATTTGTGATGCAAATACTTAAACAAATACAAATTCCTTATAGTTTTGCGAAAAGACATGGCGTTTTACTGCGTTATGAAGGTGATCAAGTTTTTATCGTGCGACGGAAGGACACCGCACGTATTGCTTTGCAGGAAGCTCGTCGAATTTTGGGGAAAGCTGCTCATGATCAACTTTGTACAGATCAAGAGTTCCATGCCTTATTAAGTTCTAGCTATGCTGGCGATACTGGCGAATCTCAACAGGTTGCAGCAGGCTTGGAGGATCATCCTGATCTATTGAGTTTGGCAGATCAAGTTCCTGAAGCTGAAGACTTAATGGATCAAGAAGATGATGCGCCGATTGTTCGTTTGATTAATGCGCTATTGTCGGAGGCGATTCGTGTTAGTGCATCGGATATCCATATTGAAGCTTTTGAAAAGAAGCTTTCTGTACGGTTACGTGTCGATGGTCAATTACGAGAGATCGTGCAACCGCGCCGTGAACTTGCACCTTTGCTTGTGTCTCGTATCAAAGTGATGGCTAAACTGGATATCGCTGAAAAGCGTGTTCCTCAAGATGGTCGTATTTCTTTACGTTTGGCTGGTCGTGAAGTCGATGTGCGTGTATCAACGTTACCATCTTCTCATGGTGAACGTGTGGTGATGCGTTTGCTGGATAAGCAAGCGGGCCGTTTGAATATGACGCATTTGGGCTTAATGCAGAATGACTATGAACGACTGACGCAGTTGGTACATCGTCCGCATGGCATCATCTTGGTTACAGGGCCTACGGGTTCGGGTAAAACGACGACTTTATACGCAGCATTATCTGATCTAAATGATAATACACGTAATATTTTGACAGCCGAAGATCCTATCGAATATCAATTGGAGGGGATTGGTCAGACACAAGTCAATACCAAGGTTGATATGACCTTTGCGCGTGCGTTAAAAGCAATGTTACGTCAAGATCCGGATGTGGTGATGGTTGGTGAGATTCGTGATCTTGAAACTGCTGAAATTGCGGTGCAAGCATCTCTAACAGGTCACTTGGTCTTATCTACACTGCACACCAATACTGCAATTGGTGCGGTGACGCGTTTGAAAGATATGGGCATTGAACCATTCTTGCTTGCAAGTTCTTTAATCGGTGTTATTGCTCAACGTCTCGTTCGAACACTCTGTCCTCATTGTGTGACATGGCGCAAGGCAGATGATTTTGAACGTCAAGTTTTTCAACACTTGAAAGTAGATGAACATCTAGAGCTACCAGAACCTCATGGTTGCGAAAAATGCTCTCATGTTGGTTTTAGTGGACGAACAGCGATTTATGAAATTGTGCCTGTTGATGAATCTATGCGTCGTTTAATTCATGGTAATGCAGCTGAGTATGAGTTAGAAAATCATGCTCGACGTCAGGCAGCATCCATTCGTGATGATGGTTTGCTAAAAGTTATGGCAGGTAAAACGACTTTAGAGGAAGTTTTACGTGTCACTAACGAAGCGGCGGAAGAATAAATCAGTTCAATATTTAAAAAAGCATGGTCAACCATGCTTTTTTTATCCTAAAAATTAAGCTGTTGTCACAATATTAAAATTCACATCAATATTATTGCGTGTTGCATTTGAATATGGGCAAACAATATGAGCAGCTGCGACAAGTTGTTCTGCTTCGGCCTGTTCCATACCAATCAAATAGACATTTAAAGTCACTTCGATGCCGAAACCATTTGGAATAGGGCCAATGCCCACTTCGCCTTCAACGTATGCATCTTTACTAATTTTAAATTTATCGCGGTTCGCAACAAACTTCATAGCACCTAAGAAACATGCTGAATAGCCCGCAGCAAACAGTTGTTCTGGATTGGTGACTTCACCACCAGCACCACCCATTTCTTTAGGTACACCTAATTTAACATCTAGTACACCATCTGATGATGTTGCACGGCCATCACGACCACCAGTTGCTTTAGCTTTCGCACGATAAACGACTTGTTCTAGAGACATTTATTCTTACCTTTAAATAAATATTGTTTACAATTAAATCGTACACGATATAAATTAAAAAACAAGTTATTGATTTGTAAATTTGTATATTATTTTGTCAGATTAAGACGCAGTTCTGAGAGCTGCTGTTTTAGTTCAGATAGCGTTGCAGGGGTGCATGAGGCTGCTTGAGCAATTTGATTCGGTATATCAATTGCTTGTTCTTGTAGTTTTTCACCCTGACCAGTTAGGGTAATAATCACTTGTCTTTCATCTTTTGTAGAACGTTGGCGAGTAATTAATTTTAATGTTTCTAGTTTTTTCAGTAGAGGTGTTAGGGTAGAGGATTCAAGAAATAATCTTTCACCGATTTCGGACACAGTAAGCTGATCTTTTTCCCAAAGCACGAGCATAACAAGATATTGAGGATAAGTCAGACCAAGTGGTGCGAGTAATTGGCGATATACATGATGCAGGGCAAGATTGGTCGAGTAAATTAGAAAACATAACTGATTATCGAGTAACAGTTGATTATGTTCTTCGCCCATGTACATCTCTAAATGATTTCAATTCAATTAAGTATATCTTGATCTACGAATAGCTAAAGCGTTTGCAGGTGATTAAAATAAAAAATAACGAAGCGTTTGAATGCTGATCGTACTTATGCAGATATTTTAACTACCAAAATTCAGCGATTCTTTTCATCAAACGTGCTCGATAACGTGCGGTTGGATTATCCAAACTTTTCTGTGCTTCTTGTTCATAATACTCTTGCCATGCTTTGATCATTTCTAAAGTTGTACCTTTTTGCTTAATGATCTCAACATCTTCACGTTGAATGCTACTCAAACGTTGTCTTGCACCCTCAGCACCTGTTCCCCATCCAATAATCCATTGACCAAAAAAGTTCAGTGATAAATTTTGTGGAGTAGGTAAAGAAGAACTAACCACATCAACCTCTGTATTTGCTGATGCAGTATGGATTTGTGCGGCTGCCCCTATAAAAAATAAAATAGGAATAAATTTAAACATGAATAAAACTTAATTGCTGTGAGTGGCGAAGGGTACATCAACTTACAAGCAGAACGTATTTATTTTGTTCTACGATGATGAATAATGCTTATTAAATCATGATCATAGTTTTTATAGCTACATAAAAATTGACTGCTAGAGTCAAAAAGTGAAAGTTTTATAAATGATTTAGAAGAATTTAGTAGTTGATGATTCGACGATGTTGCATTAGAGGCATTGATGAACGCACAATTTCTTGTTCTTCAAGTTCAAAAGCGCTGGTAATTAACCCAGTACCTTCATGATTGACCATTTGCAATAACTGACCACGACTATCAGTAATTCCTGAATGACCCCATGTTTGACGCTTTTCGCCATGCCAACCTTGCTGCGCTGCGCCTAAAACATAACATTGGCTATCCATCGCACGCGCTTGTAGCAACAATTGCCAATGTAACTGTCCTGTTGTATAGGTAAAGGCTGCTGGTGCGGTTAATATGTAGGCACCCTGTTGGCGTAGTGTTAAGGCAAGTTCTGGAAAACGTAAGTCATAGCAAACCATTAAACCAATATGACCAAAAGGTGTTTTTGCAACAATAACGTCCTCGCCAGGTTCAAAGAATTTAGACTCTTGATATCCTCCGACAGCATCACTGACTTGCACATCAAATAAGTGAATTTTGTCGTAACGAGCCTCTGTTCTTTCTGGGCTAATACATAGACTAACTGTGCGTACTCGACCATCGGTAATTACTGAACCATTTGGGCGAAAAGGACAGGGCAGAGTACCTGCAACGATCCAAATTTCATAACGATGTGCAAGTTGCTCTAAGCGAGCTTGGATGCTTTCAAATTGTTCGGCTGTATCGCGTTGTTTGCCTGCTGCAAAGCAGACGAAATTTTCAGGAAATACGATGAGTTCTGCACCTTGAGCCTTACTTTGCTGGATCAATGATTCAATGACAACGAAGTTCGCTTCAATGTCATTTTGAGAGTTCATTTGGGAAACAGCAAGTAAGGTCATGTAGGTGCCTCGATAGTTAGTTCAACGATCAAGCATTTTGTTTTTGTACATCGTGATTTAAACAATCTTGTTCTTTCTGCAATTGTTTAACTAGAGGTTCAAACATATTTTGATTATTTTCGTTTAAGCGCATAAGTGTTTTATGTGCATCAAGAACCGTGTTTAACATTGCACTGTGGGTGACATGTTGCTCCTCAGTCAGCTCTAAAGTACAAACACTTGGGTCGCCACAGTAATTTAAAATCACAAAAACTTGCCCTAGCCCCATGCTGTTGGCCAAGGTCGTAATATCTGGATTCGTTGATAGCATAACTGCTTGGATATGATGAACTTGTTTAAGCTTTAAACCTAATTTTGCAAGTACACCTAAAACAGTGCTGTCAATAAACGTCGTTTGGGTTAAATCAACGATTGCGCCAACAACATTTTGCTGTTGTTCAATCTTGTTGAGTAGTTTGTCTAAACTTATACAAGAATGAGCACGGACTTCGCCAATAAGCTTGAAAATATGCGTTCCGTTCAAACTTGCATATTCAACATGACCTGTTGACATATAAATGCCATTTTCAGAGAAAGGATATAAAATTATCCCATAGTGATATTCTAGACACAAGTGGTTAGATGCTTTTAAAAAAATAACTTTTTGATTTTTATATTAATTCATTCGGCATATGCTAAGAATTGCAATATCATCTGCTACATGATCTGGTGCTTGAAATGAATCATTTTGTAGATGTTCGACCAATTGGTTGAACTGATCATTGAGTCCACCATCAAAAGGCTCTAGAGCACCATCTGAACACAAAATAAACCGAGAGTGGTGGCTTAATACACAATGATGTTCTTCAACCTCTAAGTCTTCAGTTAAACCTAAAGGGAAGCTACTTGTTGTTAAAATTTTTGGTGGTTGGTTCTGTTCTAAAATAATTGGAGGAGGGTAGTGGCCTGCACTAGACCAACAAACGGTATTGGTTTTGAGGTTTAATGTACCTGCAACCATGGTGATATGTTTTTCAATATTTTCTTGAACTAACATTGCATTCAGTTTTTGAATGAGTTGACGAGGTGTTTTTGAACGGCCATGAAAAGCAGCCATCCATGAGGTCAGTAAACTACTTGTGACACCATGACCAGATACATCTGCTAAATAAAAAAGCACTTCATGATCATTTAACTTCCAATAGTCATACCAATCACCAGATAAATAGGCTGATGGTTGGAAAAAAGATTCAAATTGATAATTTGGTAGCTCAATTGGATTTGGCAAAAGACGTTTTTGTAATTCAGCAGCAGAGGGTAAATCCCTACTATCTTGATTACGCTTATATTGTGCATCTATCTTAAATAAAGAGTGAACAGGATTTTTAGGCAAATTATCCCAAACCCAACCCGCTAAAGCACCTTGCTCCCAGGCCTGTGCCAATGCTGCACCTTCATGTTCAAATGCAAGAACAATTGTTGGTAATTTCCATTGATATTTTAAAAAATCTTGTACATCAGCAATAGCAATAATTGTTTGATCGTATAAATCCAAGTCATCAATTTGAATGATTTGCAAACTTGGTAACTCTGTTAAAGCTTGATCTAAACAAGGTATGGAACGCGTGGGTTGAATGAAATACATAGATGAATAGCCAATCCTTTGTATGATCATTATAAATTCATCATAGATGAAAGATGACTTAAATCAAAGTATTGCCAGCAGTTAAACGTGCTGACAATACAGAAGTTTGTAAATGTTGATTGCGATACATCATTGTTCTTCAGATGAAGCATCATCTAAATCATCGCTATCCCCAACGAAAGAGATATCATTCGAATCACCACGTTTCTCCGCGATTTGGAATGCTTTGCGTTGTAAATAAAAATCGCGAATCATTGAATATTTATCACCTTGCAGACTTTCTTCAATATCCAAAATTTGAGAGCGAGCATCGATAGCTTGCAATACATTGGTTGACCAGTAAATTCCTTCTTGATCATCCAGTAAATATTTTTGCGGTCGACCATAGCTATCAGCTGCTAAACCAAAGCCATCACGGAAAGTGCTTGGGCCAAAGAACGGCAACATAACGTATGGGCCGGATGGAACACCATAATAACCCAAAGTCACACCAAAGCTTTCTTCTTCGGTTGGTAAGCCTAATCGACGAGCAGGATCTGCGAAACCTAAGGTCGTTAATGTATTTACGGTAAAACGACCTAAAGTTTTAGCCGCACGAGCTGGGCGGCCTTGAATCAATTGGTTTACTGCATTCCACGGTTCACCTAGGTTTTTACGGAACTGGCGATAAGGACTACGAACTTGTTCAGGAACCTTTGCGACATATTGAATTGCAACAGGCTTTAATACATTACGGTCTACCATGTCATTGAAAGCATAAAACTGACGGTTCAACGGTTGTAATGGATCTTTAACTGAATCTGGTTGAGCGGCATTTGCATTCACTTTTAAATCATTTTTAGTGAGATGCTTTAAATCTTTGATAGCCTGAATAGTAGAAGGCTTCTGCTCTGTAACAACTTGAGTGCTTACAGCATTAGTTTGATCTGCTGTTTCATTGGATGACTCTTGTGCGAATGCGGATGAACATGCTCCAGCAGTTAGCAATCCAAGCAAGATAAAATTCGAGTAATGCATATAAGTCCTTAATCGCTGTTAGAGCGAAATACAGTCATTAAAATGATTGCGTCACTTAACGCAAAACATATATATGAGGAATACAATTTAGTTGTTCTCATAGTATTAAAACAAATTCGCTCGAAAAATATAAGAAGAAATGTAAATTTGGCTTAAAAATG
>NZ_BAEB01000005.1:0-71876 GCF_000241225.1 Acinetobacter sp. NBRC 100985
CCTTTGCGCCTTATAAAAATATATAGCCGTTTCATCGGACCCTCTCTATTACATATCGTTTTTATAAGAACACTGATCTATAATTCGCGAAATTTAAAAAAAGTGGCGTTCTTATGGTTCATCAGATTAATAATTTTGATCTAATTAGGTTTTTAGCAGCTTGCCAGGTCGTATATACACATGGAATTCACCATTTGAGAATTGAAGGGCCTATTTTTTCTATTTTTGAAAAATTTATTCAATATTTTCCAGGTGTTCCAATTTTTTTTACAGTCAGTGGTTTTCTTATTTTCTGGTCGTTTGATAGAAAACCTAAATTAAAACAATATATTAAAAACAGAATATTGAGACTATATCCTGCATTATATGTATGTTTAGCAGTGACTATTCTTCTTTTAATACTAAGCTCTTCGTATGAACTTTTAAATCAGCTCAGTTTTTATGTGTGGTTAATTACACAAGCTACTTTTTTGCAATTTTATACGCCAGATATTTTAAGATTCTGGGGAGTCGGCACTCCTAATGGTAGCCTTTGGACTATTGCCGTTGAAGTTCAATTTTATGTGATTGTTCCAATTATTTATTTCTTAATTAAAAAATTTAATGGCGCAATTATACTTATAACACTTTTCTTAATTTCAGTCATATTGAATTTTGCTTTAACTACGCTTGAGCCAAGTATAATTAAGCAACTTAGTTTCATAAGTATCGCACCTTATCTGTTTAATTTTATTATAGGATCAACTATTTATTTATATTGGAATAAACTAAAATTTTTGTTTGAAGGAAAGTTTTTGTTTTGGTTCATAGCTTATTTAATTTACTTCAATTTATTTGGAAATTATCTAGGATATGAAATAAAAAATTATCAAATTAATAATATTTTTCAATTAATTACACCTATCCTACTTAGCTTAACGACCATATCCTTTGCTTTTAGTTTTAATAACTTAAGCAATAAAATACTTAACCATAACGACATTTCGTATGGGGTTTACATCTACCATATGTTGGTAATTAATACTCTAGTATATTTAGGTTATACAAATGATAATCTATACTTTTTCGCTGTATTTTTCATTACTTTACTTTTAGGTTATTTAAGCTGGATCTTAATTGAAAAAAATGCGCTAAAGTTGAAAAATAAGTTTTAAAAAAATATGTAGCCCCTAATCTTTAGGGGCTTTTTAATAAACTTAAGAATCCAAAGTACTTTGAGTAATCTGATTTGTATAGTTCCAAACTGTGTTTTCCCATACATCACGTACAGCAACACGAATGTAATATGGGGTTGTTGGTTGTAAACCTCCTAAAGTAATTGTTAGATCCGTGCCGGTCCATGTTGGCGACATTTGTGTAGGATCAAAATTAGAAGTAGTGCTGAGCCATACCGCATAATCTTTTAGGTCAGGTACTTCACTAGGTACCCAATTCACTGTAATAGAATCTACTGTTGCAGTCGTATAAACATTTAGGAGCACGGGCGGTACCGGATTGCTAATACTTAATTCAGCATAGGTGCTGATCTGGTCACCGTTCTTACTTGCCACACGAATTGTATAAGCTCGGCCGATACCATCTGTTTTAGCTTCTTCTATCGAATAGCTGTAATCCGTATTAGTTGTATCCACTTCACAGATCATTGCACCGTTCGACCAGACTTGCACTCGATAGCCATCAGCACTGGTTGAGCTTTGCCATTGAACTTTGAACGTGGTACCTACAAATGGCGATTGAAGTGATAACCCCTTTACATCCGCAGGACGTCCACCTGATAATGTATAACTATAAGCTGTTACCTCATCCAATGTCAGTTCTTTGCGTTCCAAACCATTAAAGCTAGTGAACTTTAAGAAGATCTGTTTATCCACCAAATTTTCATTGTAAGGATATTCAAAGATAGGCCGATCAATTCGTCAAATCTTATTGAAACGATCGAAAGAACTTGGCTGCAAATTTGATAAGCAGAAAGGTAAATGGAATAACCCCCAAGAATTTAATGGAATAACCCCCAAGAATTTAATGGCATCACCAATCAGCAAAGGGATGAAATTCAAGAGCTACTACATCAAGCGAATTAGGATGTTATGTCCTTTTGCGAAGATCAAGGTATCGACAGTTTATTAGCAATTGATTCATCGCGGTTTAATGATGTTAAAGCTTTCATTATTGAGACAGCCCAACAAGCTCGGAGGTAATTGAAATGAGATTTAAATATTCAACCCTCACGCGAATACTCACCGTATTCGGCAGCATGAAAGTAAGAATTAAAACAGTCAATGGTGGAATTGGCTTACCTTCAAATTTAAAAACTAATGCTGTATATCAAGCCACTCGCATTAACAATGACCAGATGAAGGTTGTTTGTAATGATGGTCAAGTTATTACTACTTCAATTTCTAAATCTGGTTATTTGGGTGATTTTGGGGAGTAGGAAATTGTTGAAGAAACAAAAGCGGATACGGAGGCTTTAGATGGATAAATACATAACATCTAATAGTGTGTGAGAGATGTTTAAAATAACCAAACGCACACTAAACCGCTGGGAAATTAAAAGCCTCTGGGAACTCCCATTCCCCGCCCCAGTTTTGAAATCCGACGGCGGAACTATGAAACGTTATCTTTCAACTGATGTAATGGAATGGGAACAAAAGTGCAGTAATTTGGAAATGAGTCAAAAAGCTATATAAGTAGAATAAAAGCTAACAATCAGTAAACTTGATAGTTTTCCACCGTTTCTATGATTGTTAGCGTATAACCCTTACTATATACTTGTGACCCGAATTCGTACCTTGCTAAGAACTCAGTCTTTTAATTTGTGTACATAAGCGTGTACATAATAGAAATCTCAGGAAGCAAGAATAAACTTAACCTGTTTTATTACAAGGGTTTAAGAAATATGGCATTAATCGTTCAAAAATATGGCGGTACTTCTATGGGTACTCCTGAGCGCATTTTAAATGTTGCTCGTCGTGTCAAGCGTTGGCATGATCATGGTCACAAGGTGGTCGTTGTCGTGTCTGCAATGAGTGGTGAAACAAACCGCTTACTTGCGCTTGCTAAAGCCATTACCACCACCCCTGACCCACGTGAATTAGATCAAATGGTGTCAACGGGTGAACAAGTAACGATTTCCATGTTAGCTATGGCACTGAACTCAATTGGTGTAGAAGCTAAATCTTATACAGGTCGCCAAGTCGGTATTAAAACGGATAGTGCGTTCACTAAAGCACGTATTGAATCTATTAATACTGATGTGATGACAAAGGACTTAGATGCTGGTCGCGTACTCGTCGTTGCAGGTTTCCAAGGCTTTGACGCTGAAGGTAATACAACAACACTTGGTCGTGGTGGCTCGGATACTTCTGGTGTAGCACTTGCAGCAGCGCTTAAAGCAGATGAATGTCAGATTTATACTGATGTGGATGGCGTATACACGACTGATCCGCGTGTTGCACCAAAAGCGAAGAAGGTTGACCGTATCTCTTTTGAAGAAATGCTCGAAATGGCATCTTTAGGCTCAAAAGTTTTACAAATCCGCTCTGTTGAATTCGCAGGTAAATATCAAGTTCCACTGCGTGTATTATCAAGTTTTGATAATGATGATGATGGCGCATTTGATGATGATTTCAAACAAAACGTAGGCACACTAATTACGACTGAGGCAGAGGACGATATGGAACAACCAATCATTGCAGGTATTGCATTTAACCGTGACGAAGCAAAACTCACTATTTTGGGTGTTCCTGATGAGCCAGGTATTGCATCTAAAATCTTGTCACCAATCAGCAATGCCAACATTGAAGTGGATATGATTATCCAAAATGTTGAAGAAGATGGCACGACTGATTTTACTTTCACAGTTAATCGCACTGATTTAGCTAAAGCAAAAGCTATCCTAGAGCAAACTGCAAGCAGCATCGAAGGATGTGAAGTTGTAACTCGTGATGACATCGTTAAAGTATCTATCGTTGGTGTTGGTATGCGTTCACATGCAGGTGTTGCGAGCAAAATGTTCACTGCGTTAGCTGATGAAAGTATCAATATTTTGATGATCTCTACCTCAGAAATTAAAATTTCTGTATTGATCGAAGAAAACTATTTAGAGCTTGCTGTTCGTTGTTTACACACTGCATTTGGCTTAGACCGTGAACACGGCGAAAGCAGTGCGCGTGCTTAATTAATAGCTGCTTAAACATATTTACTTTCAAGTAAATAGCAAAAAAAACAGAGCCACTATAGTTTTTCCTACAGTGGCTCTGTTATATTAATCCGTGAGGTTTTTCAGGATGTTCCAACAGAACTTACGAAAAAGAATGTTTTTTACATATTTCTGTTAGAATTTTCTGTATATTAAGGCTGTGCTTTCTAAAATGAATTCCCTGTCGCAAGTTTAAGCGTTTAGCAAGGAGATAAACATGCTGATTCTGACCCGTCGTGTCGGAGAAACATTAATGATTGGGGATCAAGTCAGTGTTACTGTGCTTGGCGTAAAAGGCAATCAGGTGCGTATTGGTGTAAATGCTCCAAAAGAAGTTTCTGTGCATCGTGAGGAAATTTACCAACGTATCCAACATGAACGTGCCATGCATGAGCATCTACAACATCTTGATCAAGATTATCAACTTTCTTATGAAGAAGATAATACCGATTTTACTCGAAATAATAACTTCAATCGTTAATGCACAGAATTTTTCTCCAATAATTAAAGCGACTTTTTACAGTCGCTTTAATTATTTTGGGCAAAGCATTTTATAACCCTAATGCTTTTCTCACTGGTGCATAACTACGTCGATGCTCATCTATCACACCATGAGTAGCAATCGCCTCAAAATGCGCTTTTGTAGGGTAGCCTTTATGTTTTGCAAATCCAAAGTCAGGATACTGTAAATCTAAAGCTTTCATCTGATGATCTCGAGTTACTTTCGCTAAAATACTCGCAGCACTAATTTCAGCATGACTCGCATCCCCCCCAACAATCGCTTCACAAGGAATAGTTATTCCTTTAGGGATTTGATTACCATCCACGATGACTTTTTCTGGTTGAGTTTGTAAACCCTCTACTGCTCTACGCATTGCCAAGAATGTCGCTTGTAAGATATTGAATTCATCAATTTCAGCATGAGTTGCTTCTGCAATTGACCATGCCAATGCTTTTTCTTTAATTTCTAAAAAGAGTTTTTCTCGTTTCTTCTCAGTTAATTTTTTAGAGTCATTTAATCCTTCAATCGGATTATTCGGATCTAAAATTACAGCCGCCGCAACCACTGAGCCTACCAATGGCCCACGCCCTGCCTCATCTACACCAGCAACAAACATATCTTTTCCACAAAAAATTAGCTGCCTTGATCGCAGCTAACTAAACATTATTAATTAATTAATTTATTATTTTATCACTTCTGACACACAAGCATTCATCGTTTTTGCAACAGCAACACCTGTTAACGCTGTTCTAGCTTTTGAATCGACGGCAGCTAAAGCAAGTTCAGATGGAGACAGAACAGTTGGTGCATTCTTTCCAACACATTTACATATTTTTTTTCTTTTGCTTCTTTAATTCACTGCTCATTAATCGACTCGCCACCTTCCACGCAGCAAAATCATCTATATCATGACTACACTTTGTTTGCGCTGCAAACTCAATAGCAGATGTACCTAATTTTAATTTGCTCTGTTCTGCACTTTGAGCACTGCTACATACCAATAGAGTTAAGGATGTTGATAGAATGAATAACAAATGATTCTTTTTCATTATTTATAGACTAATTATGTGATTAAAGTTTTAAGTGTTCAAATTAAATGATCTAAGCGTGATTTAAAATTGAAAAATGGTATTAATTTTACTTTTTATAAAAAAAGCAAAGCCGAAATATCCAACTTTGCTAGTTATGTACTGAATTAATTATTTATTCAATGCTTCAGCAACACATGCATTTACCGTTTCAGATACCACTTGGCTTACGATTGTTGCACGAGCAGTTGGATCAATCGCAGCAGTCGCTAATTCTACTGTTGTAACGCTATTTGGAGCTTTCTCACTTACGCAACCACAAACATTCGTTTGAATGTTTTCACGTTGTTCAGTCGTCATCAAACGTGTCGCTGTTTTCCAAGCTGGTAAAGTATTTATTTCATTGATACATTTCGCATTCACAGCAACTTTCAATGCTGTCATGCCTAACTGTTGAGATGTGGTAGCTGTAGTGTTATTCGCATTTGGTGCTACACAAGCATTAAGCGCAAATAGTGCTGGCAATACAAGTAATAATTTTTTCACGACCTTCGACCTATATCCAAAATTTTGGCAGGCGTATTTTGACGAAATAAAAGATTTAATCAATTGACTCTGTAGACATATTACATAATATAACAATAGGCAAATTTCATTGAACGTTGCATGCATAAAACGCTCTGTTACGTATACACTGTATAAGCAATAAAAAGAGCTAATTAAAATCAAATCACTCATATCACAGCTAGGATGTTGCGATGTCAACCTCAGCACAATATTACACACGCACGGCGCAAGTTTTGCATTGGCTCATGGCTGCTATTTTTATTACCGCATGGCTGATCGGATTCTATAGCGGAAACTTTTTAAGCTATGAAGTCGATGGTGGATTTAAGGGAACTGTCATTACCCTACATAAAAATATAGCAACAACAATTATTTTCTTGGTTGTTATTCGTATTTTTTGGCGCTACACACATCCTGCACCAAAGCTACCAGCAACGATGTCACCAATGATGAAAGGCTTAGCGCATATAGGGCATTTATTCCTTTATTTAATGTTATTAGCTCTACCAATTACGGGTTGTTTGTTTAGTTGGAGTGCTGGTCATCCTGCACCTGTTTTATATTTATTTGAGATCCCTCGTTTAGTACAAGATAATCCCGATCTACTGGCAATTGTCAAACCGCTGCATATTTATTTATCTTGGTTTGCAGGTCTACTAGTTGCTGGACATATTTTGGCTGCGATTAAACACCATGTGATTGATAAAGATAACGTCTTGCTGAGTATGTTACGTCAACCTAAATAAATATAAAGGCATAAAAAAACCGCATAATGCGGTTTTTTTATTTTAAATGGCTTTAATTTCTTCAATCCACTTTTGCTTTTCTTCATCAGAAATAAACGAAGCTTCAAAAGAGTTGATCGCAAGCTGCTTTAATTCATCATGACTCAGTGCTAACGCCTCTTGAATCGCAATAAAGTTATCATTCATATAACCACCAAAATATGATGGGTCATCTGAATTGACCGTAACATGTACACCTTTCTGTAATAGACGACGAATATTATGTTCGCCCATGTCTTTTACAACACAAAGCTTTAAATTACTCAGCGGACAAACCGT
The DNA here is from genome assembly GCF_000241225.1 of Acinetobacter sp. NBRC 100985. Taxonomy (NCBI): domain Bacteria; kingdom Pseudomonadati; phylum Pseudomonadota; class Gammaproteobacteria; order Moraxellales; family Moraxellaceae; genus Acinetobacter; species Acinetobacter sp. NBRC 100985. The sequence goes on from NZ_BAEB01000005.1 coordinate 7,363, forward strand.
TAACGGCATCTTTTCAGAAATTAAACGTGTCATCAAACGCTCATCTTCTTCTGAACGTACACCATGATCGATACGATTCACTTTGAGTAAATCCAGTGCTTCCCAGATATATTCTGGAGGACCTTCCTCACCAGCATGTGCAACAATCAAAAATCCTGCTTCACGGGCTTTAGCGAAAACACGTTCAAACTTTGATGGTGGATGACCAACTTCACTTGAATCCAGTCCAATTGCAATAATGTCATCTTTAAATGGCAATGCTTGCTCAAGTGTTTCAAATGCTTTTTCTTCACTTAAATGACGCAAGAAGCACATGATCAACTGAGAGCTAATCCCTAATTTTTCTTTTGCATCTGTGCAAGCACGTTTTAGACCCGCCAATACTGTTGCAAATTCAACTCCACGCTCAGTATGCGTCTGTGGGTCAAAGAACATTTCTGTATGAACAACTCGATCTTCAGCACATTTTTCAAAATATGCCCAAGCTAGATCATAAAAGTCTTGTTCATGAACAAGTACATTTGCACCTGCATAGTAAATGTCTAGAAATGATTGAAGATTGTGAAAGTTATAAGCTTGTTTCACTTCTTCAACTGATTGATAAGGAATCTGAATCTGATTACGCTGTGCAATTGCAAACATCAGTTCTGGTTCAAAAGTCCCTTCAATATGCACATGCAATTCGGCTTTTGGTAAAGCACGAATCAGCTCGATTTGATTCATATAAACTCCGCGTCTAAATAAAAAAGGGTGTTACCTGAACGAGTACACCCTTTTAGGGTTCTCTTTGAGAAAATATTTCACAAAGAGAATAATAAATGAATAGCAACGATTTGCTTAGCCACCAAATGCGATGAATTTGAATACCCACAAAGCAGCAATAATCCAAACCATATATGGAACGGTTTTTGCTTTGCCTGTCAGTAATTTAACTAGCGCATAGCTAATAAAGCCCATTGCAATACCATCTGCAATTGAATAAGTAAATGGCATGAATACGATGGTTAGAAATGCAGGAACAGCTTCGGTAATATCATCCCAATCAATATGCGTAATCCCTTGTATCATCAACACACCGATGAATAACAAAGCTGGTGCAGTCGCAAAACCTGGTACAGATTGAGCCAATGGTGCAAGGAATAAGCATCCAATAAATAAGAATGCAACCACAACCGCTGTTAAACCTGTACGTCCACCCGCTGCAACACCCGAAGCAGACTCGATATATGGTGTGGTAGATGATGTACCTAAGGCAGCACCTGCAACAATAGCAGTAGAGTCAGCAAATAATGCTTTCTTTAAACGAGGTAATTTGCCATCTTGAAGTAGGCCTGCACGATGTGAAACACCAACCAAAGTCCCTGTACTATCAAACAAATCTACGATAAAGAAGACAAAAATTACCCCAACCATACTTGCAGTAAATAATCCTTCAAAGTCCATTTGCATAAAGGTAGGCGCTAAAGAAGGAACTTGACCAACAACACCCTTGAATTCGTTTAAGCCCATTGCTGTTGCAATTGCTGTTACAACCAAGATACTAATAATAATTGCGCCACGCACTTTAAATTGGTGCAATACAACAATCATTAAAAAGCCAAATAATGCCAATAGAACTGTAGGCTGTTTAATATCACCCAAACCCACTAAAGTTGCAGGATTATCTACAATGATTCCAGCATTTTTAAGTGCAATCAAAGCAAGGAATAAACCAATACCACCACCGATTGCAAACTTTAACGACATAGGAATTGCATTCACGATTGCTTCACGAATTTTGAAAAAGCTAATCGCTAAGAAAACCAAACCTGAAACGAACACAGCCGCCAAAGCCGTTTGCCAAGGCACTCCCATGCCTAAACACACTGAATAGGTAAAGTAAGCATTTAAGCCCATACCTGGTGCAAGTGCGATTGGATAATTTGCAACAATCCCCATGACCAAGCAGCCAATTGCAGCTGCCAAACAGGTCGCTACAAAGACAGCGCCATGATCCATTCCTGTTTCAGAAAGAATGAGTGGGTTTACAATGATGATGTAACACATGGTCAAAAATGTAGTTACACCAGCTAGAACTTCTGTTCTAAAGTTGGTTTTATTATCGCTCAACTTAAATAAGCGTTCTAACAAACCAGCCGAAGCATTAGGCGTTGTCATAACATAGCACCTGTTAAAATCTAAGATCGTAGAATTTGAAATCTATACGCTTGTGTTTCAAATAGTTTTTTGAATGTACACAAAAAGGTATACAAGACAATAAAGCAATCTATATGCCAATATTGCACTTGCTACGCAGACGATAGGTATAAATTTGATTCCGATATCAAAACGTAAAAAGCTGCATAACGAGATGCAGCTTTTTATTTAATGGTAAATATTTTAACAGATTCTCATCAAAACTTGAGTATCACAGCATAAAAAAAGCATAAACAATCCATTCATCCTGAGTCACCTAATTTTTGATTAGATGATCAAGCAAAATTCAACTTTTTTGCTTATAAGAAGACAAATGCGTATTGTGCTTTACATAGTTAGGATTATGTTGGATCTCATTTAAACTATGCTCAGCATCATTGACAATCTTTATAAGCTCTTCCCGCTTTTTGTTTTGGGCATCCGCATACGATGCATATCCCAAAACAAAGACGGAACAAACAACTAATAGTGCAAGTAATATCTTCATTATTATTATCTCAATTGTATGCTTTTCTTTAATACTAACAAAATAGAACAAAAATGAGAACCACTTAACATTTAACAACCACTAATTAGCAATAAGTCACAATTATATAACCTTTCACAAATTGGTTCTGTACATTTTATATCCAAATAAATACTAGAATAATCTATTTTTTAAAGCAATAGCATTTTATATAATTCAATTAGATAGCAAGTTTTTGTATAGCTCAATTTTACCAATTGGTTGATTTATCAATATATAAAGCTGTTACATTTAGTTAAAAAAACATCTTTGCTCAATGAGCAAAGATGTTCTGTATTGCAATAATTTAGATATTTAGAATTGATAGTTTAAACGAACTAAGAAATTACGCGGTGTTCCTGGCATTGATGCTGAGCGCCAATATTCTTTATTCGTTAAATTATTCACTGCTATCGTTACATTCCAAGGATCAGCACTGTAACCAATTGCCGCATCTACTCGAGTAAAACCATCAAATGATATAGGATCATTATCCAAATTACCGCGTGCATAGACTGTTGCATCACCTACATAAGTTGCACCAACCTCTGTATAGATTTTATCTGTCGGCAAATAGCGTACAAATAAGTTACCTGTATGTTTTGGCACGTTATTCAGTACTTTACCAATATTCTGAGGTTTCTCCTTATCCTTTGTAACTTCGGCTTCGTTATATCCATAACCACCACGAACAAATAAATTATCCAACACACGCCCAATGAAGCTAAATTCAACACCACGAGAACGATGTTGCCCACCGACAGCCCAGACATTTGGCTCATCATCTGGATTAGGCTTATAGCGAATATTGTTTTTACGAATATCAAATACAGAAAGTTGAGTATTTAAACGATCATTGATCCAATCACTTTTAACACCCACTTCATATTGTTCGTTGTATTGTGGCTCTGCATCAAAAGCATCTAAGTTTGTATTTGCAGACACTACATTTACACCAACACTCCCCCCAAATGGTGCAAAACTTTTACTATAAGACGCATAGAAACTTTGACTTTCAATTGGTTGCCAAATTAAACCGATGTTCGGGCTAAAACTTTCACCATCAATACTACGTTGATAATCAGGATCATTACTGTCTTTCAAACGGTTGGTTGTCTTCGAATAGAAATAATCATAACGCCCACCGAGCATAACTTTGAAATAATCATTAAAGCTAATTAAATCCTGAATAAATAATCCATAAGCTTCACTTTGATTATAGTTATGCGTATTAAGCTTTAAATCACTGCCGTCTCGTGAGTTAGAACGCTCACCTGTCAATGGATTGACATATCCCCACAGAATTGAACCATCTTGATTTTTATTTGCGAGTTTTGGTTCACGTTGCTCATAGGTCCAATCTGCACCCACTAGAAGGTTATGCTTTAAGCGACCTGTATCAAATTCACCACGAATATCAAAGCTATTACTGGTCGTCTTATTACTTGTTTGTTGCCAATAATAAATTTGAGAGATTTCCCCTGCATGCCCATCACAAGAACCAATGTTTTTAGCTACCGTCTGATCAGTCTGACAATACGTACCAGAATAAAAGTGATCAAAGTTTTGTTCAGCTTGACGATGACTTAAAGCCCAGTGAAAGTTCCAATTTGGCGCAAATTCATAATTCAAGTCTGAACGGGCTATCTGTAATACGTCATTGACATAATCACCTTTTTGCGCAAATCCTGTTTTGATCGAGGTTCCTTTTGGAAGCTCAGAAAATTCAGGTCCGCGATCTGGAACGCGATGCAATTTGTCATAGGTGTATTGCATTGTCCAAGTGAGTCCATCATCATTCTTATAAGTAAAACTTGGAGACAACATTTCGATTTTATTTTCAATGCCTGAACGGAAACTGTTTGATTCTCCATATTCGCCAGTCAAACGTACAGCCACGTTATCCGTTAATACTTGGTTTAGATCAACTGTTGAACCATAGTTATCATATGATCCGCCATAAATACCAACAGAACTTTTAGAATTAAAATTGGCAACTTTACTGACCATATTGATCACACCACCACCAGAACTACGTCCATAAAGTACTGAGGCAGGACCTTTTAAAATCTCAATTCGCTCAACATTAGCAGTACTACGGCGCACCTGCCCACTTTCGCGAATACCATCACGATAGATATCACCAGTATCTGCATTAAATCCTCTTAGGCTAATCCCATCTCCACGCATGTCATAACTCGTAGAAACACCCGGTGTTCCTTGCAACATGACGCTCAGATCATTGGCTCCATAGATTTTATATTTTTGAACATCAATGGTATCAATTGTCTGGGGGATATCTTTCTTCTTGAGACCGTTACGAGTCACACTTGCCTGTTCATAATCAATATAACTTTTGATTGGATCAAGCTCACTCATCGCCTCGATTTTAATTGTAGGCATGACAGCTGTTTGCGTATTTTCTTCGTTCGCAATCGCATATTGCGCTTGGATCAGCATCACCGTAAGTAAACTGAACTTAAAAACAGGCTTAGTATGTGTACTAAGTATCGAGAGACTCATAAAAATATCCAAACTCAAATAAAAATTAAAAAAAGCTTAAAAATATAAAAACGATACAATTTTAATAAAAATAATTCTCATTTTCATCATCTTTAAGTCTATTTTTTGCTTTTAGTGCTTATATATCGCCCAGATGAGATAGATAGAGCGTATACAGTGAGTAAAAAATTGCCAAAAATATTTTTAACATCCATGTGTTATTCTTTTTAAACAATTTTACATTCGGCTACACACAAAATAATTCAATCTTTTTTAGGGTTCTAATGAAACATCCACTCTAATATGGAAGATTGAGTGTCCTTAGTTCCTTATCGCTCAGCATAAATTTTCTACCCCTTGCCGCTAACAAGACGATTGACCTTCCCCTTCTCCAACTTCCAAAGTAATGAATGAGGGGGATTCCATCGTTGGAGTTAACGCTTGAAAAGAAACTCTAATTTTAGAGACTTAAATATTATGTATGATCGGTTAGCTACTACAATTTAACGGTTAAATCATCACTTATACGAAATACTTCCCTCCCTAAACTTCACATTCATTCATGTTCCGCTTTATGTATATTATGATGCAATTATCCACCAATAAAGATTTGAAGAGTTAAATGCGAGCAGAATTGAAAACTAAAATCATAGAAGTATGTGATGATAAAATTGCCAAAAAAGGCAGTAATGTTGGTTTATCTTTTTATGCATTTTTTGCCAATAAAAATGATGATCCTGAGCAGCTTATGGAAGCAGCACATTGGTGGATTATGGAACATCAATTAAATCATTTTGAAAAAGCAACCAAAATTAAAACACTCATCTTGGAACAATCAAACTGACTCGTAATAAAGACTGATTGTTTTAACTTGTGTTGCTTGAACTCAAACAAAAATATTTTCAATGAATAGCTTAATAGCCATATTTAAGTAAAAGGCAATTCATTTCCATTATGAAAAGAGCATAGTATATTGATTTTAAAACTCGTATTTATGTTCTTTTATGCACTCAAGAAAAACCAGCGATGCAGGCATCTTTTTGTGGATGGTGTATCAAACCATGCAAAAAATGGATTTAGATGCAGCAGCAATTTTTGCTAGTGTGCATTTACCTGATCACCCCCCAGATAAATTTGTTCGACGCGATAACTCAACCCAACAACGTTTTTGGCAAGCGGCTGAACAAATCAGTCAAGATCAAGATATTGGGTTACATGTAGGCGCAAATGTACCCGCCTTTCGCGGTCAAGTAATTGAATATCTTTTTTTGAGCAGCCCAACATTTGGTGAGGGATTAAAACGAACTGTTCGTTATCAAGCCTTACTTACGGATGCAATGTCCTTCAAACTGGATGAATCGAATAGCGACTATATGATCATCTCAGGTTTAACACACTCTGTAAGGCATTACCTTGAATGTGCGATTGGAATTTTTTTAAATTTTTTCAAATATATTAGTCAAGATGCTTTTTCGCCTTTAGAAATTTGGCTGCCCTACAATGAGGGTGCTTGTTCTGAAGAATATCAAAAAATATGGAAATGTAAGGTTCAACTGGCACAAACTGATGGTGCAATCTGTTTTGATCGAAAACTATTGGATCAACCCTCACCTGCTTATGAACCTGAATTATTAAAAATTCATGAGCATCATGCTAAATCACAACTTGAGCTTTTAGATAAACATCAACTAATTACCGAAATAGAAAGAATTTTAGCAAGTGGCTTATTGGAGTCAGGTGAATTCGATCAAAATTGTGTAGCTCAACATTTAAATCGAAGTGCTAGAAGCCTCAGAGCAGATTTACAACTGATTAATACCAGCTATGAAAAAGTGATTGCACAATATAGAGAACGCCTTTCTCGACGACTTTTATCACAAACCCAAGAAACAATTGATCAAATCGTATATTTAACAGGATTTTCTGAACCCTCTGCCTTTTCTAGAGCATTCAAGCGCTGGACGGGAGAAACACCTACTGCATATAGACAACGTAAGCAATCTGCATTTGATTAAGTCGGCAATATAAAGCTGTCAGTTCAGTCAAAAGGAAACCTAATTATTTTTCTAAAATCCAACTCATGTTTTAAGAGGTTTTTTACATGATTGGTTTTCCAGTAGGTATATTCGTTGCAAATGGCATGGAATGGTATTTTCATAAAGTGTGGTTACATGAGTTCCCAAGCAAAAATAGAAATAGCCCTTTCTTTACCCATATTGCCCATCACAAACGTGCACGTCTAAATGACTTTCATGATGAAGGCTATGCTGAATCTATGTTTAAAAATTCAGAAATGTATAATGAAAAATCAGCTTTAATTGGTTTAACCGTTGCATCAACAGTGTTTCTACCAGTAGCGCCTTTTTTTACAGCGGGTTTGTACTATGGCATTTGGAATTATTGGAAAGTTCATGCCAAATCTCATCTTGATCCAGAATATGCCAAAAAGCGCATCCCATGGCATTATGATCACCACATGACTAGCAATCAAAATGCAAACTGGTGTGTAACTAAGCCTTGGTTTGATTACATCATGGGGACTCGTGTTTTAACTGATGTATCGGATACCGAAACAAATCCTTTAGCGATTAAAATGCCATTATGGTTAGAAAAAAGAGTAAATCGCACTGCACGACGTCTACTTCCGAAAGCATTTGCTAAAATTGATAAGAATACACAAACAGATCAATTCAATTTAAGCCAAGGCATTGAAGTCGCACTTTAGAGAAGTTTAAGCTATAAAAAAGCCTAATCATAAAGATTAGGCTTTTTAGCAAAACCAACTTATTCAATAAAAATTAAGCTGTTTTCTTCGCCATATTATTTTTACGAATCGTAATCATCAGCAATTGAACTGCTGCTGGCGTCACACCAGGAATACGGCTTGCTTGTGCTAACGTTTCTGGACGTACTGTTTTTAGTTTCAATGTGATTTCACGAGACAAACCTGAAATACCATCATATTCAAAATCAGCAGGGATTCGGGTTTCCTCAAGACGCTTTAATTGAGCGACATCTTCGTGCTGACGGTTGATATACCCTTCATATTTCACAGCAATCTCAATCTGCTCACCAACTTGCTGAGATACCTCAGAGCCTGTTAATTCAGCAATTTGAGTGAAGTTAATGTTTGGACGCTTAAGCAAATCAATTGCACTACATTCTTTACTTAAATCAGCACCTGTCATTTCAACAAACTTTTTACCCATTGGGTTGTTTGGTGCTGCCCATAAATGTTGTAGACGCGAAGTTTCACGCTCAACTGCTTCCATTTTTTCACTATAAGCAGCCCAACGTTCGTCATCAACTAAACCAAGCTCACGACCAATTTCAGTTAAACGCTGATCTGCATTGTCTTCACGCAACATCAAACGATATTCCGCGCGTGAGGTAAACATACGATATGGTTCTTTCGTTCCTAATGTAATCAAGTCATCAACGAGTACGCCCATATAAGCTTGATCACGTTTCGGCGTCCATTCTTCTTGCTCCCACGCACGGCGCGCAGCATTTAAACCAGCAAGTAAACCTTGTGCACCCGCTTCTTCATAACCCGTCGTACCATTAATCTGGCCAGCGAAATATAAGTTTTGAATGGCTTTAGTTTCGAGCGTGAATTTTAATGCTTGTGGGTTAAAATAATCGTATTCAATCGCATAGCCGGGACGTAGGATATGCGCATTTTCCATACCACGGATCGAACGAACTAAATTAAACTGTACGTCAAATGGTAAAGAAGTCGAAATTCCGTTTGGATAAAGCTCATGCGTATCCAAACCTTCAGGTTCAAGGAAAACTTGATGTGAATCTTTATCTGCAAAACGATGAATTTTATCTTCAATCGATGGGCAATAACGAGGGCCAACACCTTCGATCACGCCTGTGTACATTGGTGAACGATCTAAACCACCACGAATGATTTCATGGGTTTTTTCACTTGTATGGGTAATATAGCAATTGACTTGTTCTGGGTGCATAGAGACATCACCCATAAATGACATCACCGGCGATGGGAAATCACCTGGTTGTGGCGTCATGACTGAGAAATCAACTGAACGCGCATCAATACGTGGTGGTGTACCAGTTTTCAAACGTCCCACAGGAAGTTTGAGTTCACGTAAACGGTGAGCAAGCGCAATCGAAGGCGGATCACCTGCACGACCACCACTTGAGTTTTGTAAACCGATATGAATCACACCACCCAAGAACGTACCTGTCGTCAACACAACTGTTTTGGTATCAAAACGAATACCCATTTGTGTTACAACACCTTTAACCGTATCGCCTTCAACAATCAGGTCATCAGCCGCTTGTTGAAAAATATCCAAGTTTGCTTGGTTTTCTAAGGTTTTACGAATCGCAGCTTTATAACGGACACGATCTGCTTGTGCACGTGTTGCACGTACAGCAGCACCCTTACGTGAATTTAGGATACGAAACTGAATACCACCTTTATCAGCAGCCAATGCCATTGCGCCGCCCAACGCATCAATTTCACGTACTAAATGTGACTTACCAATACCACCGATCGCTGGGTTACAGCTCATCTGCCCCAAAGTTTCAATATTATGCGTTAACAATAATGTTTGTCTTCCCATACGAGCAGCAGCAAGTGCCGCTTCCGTACCAGCGTGACCGCCACCAATTACGATAACGTCGTAAACCTTAGGATAGTGCATAGTGGTAAATGTGTATTCAAAAAATGACAGAGTATTATACAGGAGTTTTCCATTAAATTGACAAAAATGGTCAATATTCTTGTTTTTAGCAATCCGTTGAAATGGCTGCAAAATACACAAAAAGTAACGTTATGTTGCAATTCAACCCTACTGTTAACATAGCGCCCCATAATCGGTAACTTGAACACCACTGTTTTATTTAAGGAATTTCTTATTCTAGATAATGCATAACAAATACTTTAGGAAAATGATATGAACACTAAGCTTTTATTATCATCGCTAATTTGTGGCTTATGTTTCACAACAGTAGCGGCACATGCAAATACCAAATCAAACACAGACCAACTCGCTCAAAAGTATGTGCAAGTATGTAAGAGCAAAAAACAAGGTGATATGGTTTCTTTTGCTCAAAAAGGTGTAATTTTCAATGGTGTTTGTGAACCAAATGACGCAGGTAAATTAGTATTCCAACCACCAATGCCCGCAAACAATGCAATGCCTGAAACGCAAAGCAAGATTTCAGAAACACAATCCGCACCTCGCCCAGTAAGTGCGCCGATGCAGGCACCAATGCAACATCAAATGATGCAGCAACCACCAGCAATGATGGCACCATCTGGTGATATGGATCAAACTGCTCCATAAACTTATATTTTCAAAAAAGGATGCTTAAATGCATCCTTTTTTATGGATTTTGAATACATAGATAGCTTAATTTCTAAAAAAATAGACTTAAAATTGTAATCAGCTTATTTTATTGTCCCTTTCATGGTCATGAATCTATTACAATAATCGCAAATATATTTTCTTAGGTTTTCCTGTGAACTGGCTACAAATTCATATTACTGTTGATCAAAATCAAGTTGAACTCACCGAAACATTGCTTCTTTCTTTAGGTGCTGTCAGTGTGACTTTAGACGATGCAGAAGATCAGGCTTTACTTGAACCACTACCAGGCGAAACCCCTCTTTGGAATAAAGTTATCGTTACAGGGATCTATCAACAAGACGAAGAAGATCCAATCGATGTTGATACATTAGAAGCTTTTTTAAAAGCTCAACTTCCAGATATTCCAATGCGCCATGAGTATTTGGAAAACCAAGTATGGGAACGTGCTTGGATGGATTATTACGAGCCAATCCAAATCGGCGAAAAATACTGGATCGTGCCAGAATGGTTAGAACCACCTGAGGCAGACGCGACAAACATCAAACTTGATCCAGGTTTAGCATTTGGTACAGGTAACCATGCAAGCACCTTCTTATGCTTACAATGGTTAGGCAAAACCGATGTTAAAGACAAAATTGTCATCGATTATGGCTGTGGTTCAGGTATTTTGGGTGTTGCAGCATTGTTACTTGGTGCTAAAAAAGTTTATGCAACCGATATTGATCCACAAGCTGTGTTGGCAACAAAACAAAATGCAGAATTAAATGGCGTACTTGATCGCCTTTATGTTGGTCTCCCTGAAGAGTTTGATCAGGAGTTCAATCAACAACAAGCTGATGTGTTAGTAGCAAATATTTTAGCTGCACCACTAATGGCACTAGCGCCTGAATTCTCAACTTTAATCAAAAGTGAGGGGGAGTTCGCACTTGCAGGTGTAATCGAAGAGCAAGTTGCTGATGTTTCTAGTGTTTACTCTGAGTTTTTTGATATATTAGACATCGAAAAGCGTGAAGAAAACTGGTGTCGCATTTCAGGAAAACGCAAAACAACAATTTGAGAATACTTTTTCTTATGAGTGAAAAACAGACCCGCTGCCCCAAATGTTCAACTGTGTACAAAGTGACCCTTTCACAACTCAGCGTTGCTCAGGGTATGGTTTGTTGCCCAAAATGCATGATCAACTTCAATGCATTGACCAATCTTTTAGATTCAGAGGCGAATGAAACGGTTCCTAGCACTACGAACCGTTCACTCTTTTCATCAATACAACCAGACAGCTCATTTGCAGAAAAACAAATGCAGATATTGAGTATTTTTGAACAAAAAATTGAAAACTCAAATATCGACTTACTGACTTATTTAAATAACTTAAATTACTTTAATACCGAACCCGTTACAGCCCTTCCCAGCCTAAATCTTTCGGAAGATGCCTTATTAATAGAGCACGAGCCAAATACCAAACAACACGGATGGCTTTATTACTCTTTATGGGGAATCGGCAATATTGTTTTAATTCTTGTATTTGCTTTTCAAATATTGTGGTTCAATCCAAAGCTTATGCATGAAAGCCCAGCATTGAATCGAATTTTCAATTATGCATGCGGTATTTTGACCTGCAAAACTTTAGACGAACAATATAAGTATCTCAGTTTTGAAAAAGTGAAAGTAAAACGTATCAGCAAAGATGAAACCAAGTTTTCTGGCGTGCTAATCAATCACCATGAAAACAGCATTTTGATTCCTTCTATTAAAGTTGTTCTAAAAGAAAAGGGGGAAACCATCACCGACATCACATTGAAGCCACAAGACTATCTTGTAGACAGTCTAAAAATGATTCAACGTATTCCATCAAACAGTCCTTTTAGATTCGAATTTACCATTCCAAAAAGCAAAAATAGCTTTGATGACTATAGTTTAGAAATTGTACAGCCCTAAAAGCATAAAAAAGTGACAAAAAAACAAAAAAAAGTGCAGTTAATTTGCTCACTTTTTCACAGACAGTGGTATGATACGCGCCACGAATGCTTTGACCTACATACTCCTCGTTATTTATAGACAATAAAATCGTTAAACGAACTGTGCTTCTATCCCATAAGCGCATTGTTGGTTTTTTTGTTTTTGAAAGTAGGCAGTAACAAATATTTAACTATTGTTACGCTTATTTTTTACACAAATCGAGGAATTGTGGCAAGCTAATAGTCCTTTTGTTTTAGAGTCACTGTTTTAGGATCTAAAACAGGGCTCAGTAATTTAGACCACATTTATATATCGCTTTACCCAAGCGATATTTGATTTTTCGGATTAACACGCATGAATAGCAAATCTCCTATTTTTACGGCTCAATCTGATGTCGCTCTTCGCATCCATGTAGATCGCGCAGTTCGTCATTATTTTGCACAATTGCAAGGTGAGCAACCATCTCAAGTTTATGACATGGTTTTAGCAGAAATGGAGAAACCTCTTTTATCTGTGGTCTTAGAATATACTCGTGGCAACCAAACACGTGCCGCTGAGATTTTAGGCCTTAACCGTGGAACTTTACGTAAAAAGTTAAAAGCTCACGGTTTAATGAGTGAATAATTGATAAAATGCTCACGTTCTCGTGGGCATTTTTTTATGCTTAATCTGTAGACTTCAAATTGTTGACTAAAATCATGACTATCAAACGTGCTTTAATCTCTGTCTCCGACAAAACTGGAATCGTTGAATTTGCTCAAAACCTTGTAGCTCTTGGGGTGGAAATCCTATCTACAGGCGGCACATATAAGTTGCTTAAAGACAACAACATCGCCGTAGTAGAAGTTTCAGAACATACAGGTTTCCCAGAAATGATGGATGGTCGTGTAAAAACACTTCATCCCAAAATTCATGGTGGCATCTTAGCTCGTCGTGGTCTGGACGAAGCTGTGATGCAAGAACACAACATTGATCCGATTGATCTTGTGATTGTGAATCTTTATCCATTTGCTGCAACTGTTGCAAAACCAAACTGCTCTCTTGCTGATGCAATCGAAAATATTGATATCGGTGGCCCAACAATGGTTCGTGCAGCCGCGAAAAACCATGCTTCAGTTGGTATTATCGTAAATGCATCTGACTATGACAGCGTCATTGCTGAATTAAAAGCAAATGGTTCATTGTCATACGAAACGCGTTTCGATTTAGCTGTTAAAGCATTTGAACACACTGCTCAATACGATGGCATGATTGCGTCTTACCTAGGTGCACGTGTTGGTAAAGTTGAAGGTGAAGCTGACTTATTCCCTCGTACTTTCAATACTCAATTGAATAAAGCACAAGATTTACGTTACGGTGAAAATCCTCACCAAAATGCAGCATTCTATGTAGAAGAAAATGCAAAAGAAGCATCTGTTTCTACTGCGAAGCAATTACAAGGTAAAGAACTCTCTTATAACAATATTGCAGATACTGATGCAGCACTTGAATGTGTTAAATCTTTTGCAAAACCTGCTTGTGTGATTGTAAAACATGCAAACCCTTGTGGTGTCGCAGTTTCATTAGATGGCATTAAAGCTGCTTACGATCTTGCTTATGCAACTGATCCAGAATCTGCATTTGGTGGCATCATTGCATTTAACCGCGAATTAGATACTGCAACTGCACAAGCCATTGTCGATCGTCAATTCGTTGAAGTGATCATCGCACCAAGCATTGCTGATGGCGTACTTGAAATCACAGGCGCGAAAAAGAATGTCCGTGTGATGGTGTGTGGTGAACTTCCAGCGATTGATGCTCGTGCTCCACAACTCGACTATAAACGTGTAAACGGTGGTTTGTTGGTTCAAGACCAAGACTTAGGCATGATCACGAAAGATGACCTCAAGGTTGTAACTAAGCGTGCGCCAACTGAACAAGAAATTGATGACCTTATCTTTGCTTGGAAAGTTGCAAAATACGTGAAATCCAATGCAATTGTTTATGCGAAAAACCGTCAAACAATCGGTGTTGGTGCAGGTCAAATGAGCCGCGTGAATTCTGCTCGTATTGCAGCAATCAAAGCAGAACATGCTGGTTTAGTGGTTGAAGGTGCAGTAATGGCATCTGACGCATTCTTCCCATTCCGTGATGGTATTGATAATGCTGCAAAAGCAGGTATCAAATGTATCATCCAACCGGGTGGTTCTATGCGTGACGAAGAAACGATTGCAGCAGCTGACGAAGCTGGTATTGCAATGGTATTCACGGGTATGCGTCACTTCCGTCATTAATACCCCGAAGTCCCTCTTTTCTGCGATGCCTTAGTCGCATTAGAGGGACTTTTTTATTCTTAACAGGTATATTCTTAAATACGGAAAAGGGAAATAACTTAATAATGAATATTTTAGTTTTGGGTAGCGGTGGCCGTGAACATGCACTTGCATGGAAAATCGCACAAGATCAGAAAGTGGCTAAAATTTTTGTTGCACCGGGTAATGCAGGCACAGCAACTGAAGACAAATGTGAAAATGTTGACCTTGATATTTTAAACAACCCAGCGATCATTGATTTTGCTAAAGCCAATGATGTTGCACTGGTGGTTGTTGGTCCAGAAGCACCGCTAGTCAATGGCGTTGTTGATGCTGCTCGTGAAGCGGGTGTTAAAATTTGGGGTCCAACTCAATATGCTGCGCAACTTGAGGGTTCAAAAGCATTTGCTAAGCATTTCTTAAAACGCCATAACATTCCAACCGCTTTTTATGATGTATTTACAGAAGTAGATGCAGCTAAAGCCTATGTAGAACAAAATGGTGCGCCAATTGTTATTAAAGCTGATGGTCTTGCGGCAGGTAAAGGCGTTATCGTTGCAATGACCAACGAAGAAGCTTTTGCTGCAATTGATGACATGCTTGCAGGTAACAAATTTGGTGATGCGGGTTCTCGTGTTGTGATCGAACAGTTCCTAGCTGGTGAAGAAGCAAGTTTTATCTGCATGATTGATGGTAAAAACATTCTTCCAATGGCAACCTCACAAGATCACAAGCGTATCTTTGAAGGTGATCAGGGTCCAAATACAGGTGGTATGGGTGCTTATTCCCCTGCTCCTGTTGTAACTGCTGACGTTTTCGAACGTGTTATGAATGAAGTTATGCGTCCAACTGTTGAAGGCATGGCTGCTGATGGTCATGTTTACACTGGTTTCTTATACGCAGGCTTAATGATTGATGAACAAGGTCAACCTCGTGTGATCGAGTTCAACTGTCGTTTTGGTGATCCAGAAACCCAACCGATTATGATGCGTTTAAAATCATCTCTTGTTGATTTAGTTGAAGCTGGTATTGATGGTAACTTACCAAGCGAAGCTGAATGGGATGAACGTAAGTCAATTGGTATTGTACTTGCAGCTGAAGGTTATCCTGAAACTGTACGTAAAGGTGATGTGATTTCTGGTATCGGACAATCTCCTGAAGATACAAAAATCTTCCATGCTGGCACAGCAACCACCGAAGATGGTCATATCATTACTGCGGGTGGACGTGTACTTTGCGTCACAGCATTAGGTGATACTGTGCTAGAAGCCCAAATTAATGCGCTAGAAGTATGTGGTCAAGTGACATTCACGGGTATGCAATACCGTAGCGACATCGGCTATCGTGCAATTGCACGTGAAAAAGCTGAATAAGCCATTCTCTAAAGAGGCCTTCTTCGGAAGGCTTTTTTATTCCTGAAAATGCATAAAAATAAATTCTATATTCATTATTTAGATATAAAATTCAGAAAAATATATATTCATTATTCCACTGATTCAGCTCAATATCTTTTCTGAAAAATTTATAAAACTATCATCCATTTATGTTTACTATGAATGTAATTTCCCTCAAATAATCATACTCTTATACGCTTTAGTTCAATTTACGCCCCTATAACCTTATGTAAATTGTTGGTATCATTGCCCAAATTTTAGATGTTGTTTTTTTGTTAAACCGATGATCTTTTTCATTTATTTCAAATAATTAAGACATTGTAGTTTAGGGATTGAATTACAGCTAGATCCAAATTTGATGATAAAAATAATATGAAGTTTCTATTGTTCAAATAAGTTGTATTAAATTTGAACATGAATATTCATCTATTTTTATAATGTTGCAAGACGCAGATTTTAAAAGCAATTCACATGAATGTTTATGCATGATGCTAATTTGCAACATACAAAATTATTGCAATCACTAATGCTAGAGAAATACGAACCTTCTCAACATTATTTCGATTAGGATTTATACATGAAAAAGCTGATTGGTCTTTTTTTAAGTGTATCTGTGTTATTGCTTGCAGCGTGCAGCAAACAACCAGATACAGCATCGACTGAACAAAAAGGTGATGCTGGCGCGTTGCAAACTGTTGTAATTGCTTCTACTGGTTCTGATGCAGACATTTGGCGCTATATCGCAACATTACCTGAAACCAAAGCTGCTGGCGTTAAATTAGAAATTAAAAACTTCACAGACTATGTTGCAATGAATACCGCGGTTGCAAACAAAGAAGTTGATTTAAATGCATTCCAATCATATGCATATCTTGTTGCTTTCAATGCGGCAAATAAAGATAAGATTGCACCTGTTTCAACAACTTACTTAGAGCCAATGGGTATCTACTCAAGCAAAGTGAAAAAAGTTGAAGAGTTTGCTGAAGGCGCAACAATTGCAATTCCAAATGATGGTGCGAATGAATCACGTGCTTTATTACTTTTACAAAGTGCTGGCTTAATCAAATTAAAAGCTGATTTCGACCCTGTAAAAGGCACACCTGCTGACATCATTGAAAATAGCAAGAAAATCGTAATTAAACCAATTCAAATGGCAACTGCTGTTCGTGTTAAAGACGAAGTGGATGCGATTTTGTTAGGTAATACGCTTGCAATGGAAGGTGGATTAAACGTTCTTAAAGATGCAATCTTCTACGAACCAATCGATCAAAGCACGAAATTAAATGTGAACGTTTTAGCAACGGCAGAATCACGTAAAGATGATGCTATATTGCAAAAAGTTGGTGCGTTGTATCACACCGAAGCTGTTAAGCAATATGTACAAGAACATTTTGCTGGTACCAAGGTTGACGTGAACAAACCAACAAGCTATCTCACAGAAGCAAATTCGTAATATAATCTTCTCAACGAAACAGGCAAAGTGACTTTGCCTGTTTTTTCTTTTTTGCTTAGTATTGACGAACATGATCCAATTTAAAAACATTTCGAAACACTATCAGCTAAAGGGTCAGACGATTAATGCGTTAGACCAAATTAATTTAGAAATTCCTGAAGGTAGTATCTTTGGGATTATTGGCTATAGTGGTGCAGGTAAAAGTACGTTAATTCGTTTGATTAATTTGCTAGAGCGTCCATCACAGGGACAAGTAATTATTAATCAAAAAGACTTTACTGCAATGGATGCGCGTACACTTCGTCAAGAACGTGCAAATATCGGCATGATCTTTCAGCACTTCAATTTATTGCAAACAAAGACTGTCTCTGAAAATATTGAAATGCCGCTTAAATTACTTGGGCATAGTATGATTGAGCGTGAAAAGCGCTTAGCAGAATTATTAGATTTTATCGATTTAAAACATAAGAAAGATGCCTACCCTGATGAATTATCAGGAGGTCAAAAGCAACGTGTAGGTATTGCTCGTGCGCTTGCCAATCATCCTAAAATTCTACTCTGTGATGAAGCAACATCTGCGCTTGACCCACAAACGACCAAATCTGTTTTAGCCTTATTAAAAAAGATCAACCAAGAGCAAAACATCACCATTGTCATGGTGACACATGAAATGGATGTAATCGAGTCAGTGTGTGATTATGTTGCGGTGATGGAATCAGGTCATGTGATTGAAACAGGTTCAACACTCGATATCTTTAGCCAGCCCCAACATCCAACGACTAAAACATTTATTCAGACCGTGTTACAGCAACAACTCCCTGTCAATATTCTAAATAACCTTGAGCATAAGCATCATAAGAGTATCTATAACCTCCAGTTCTTAGGGACTTCAGCTCAAGAAACCGTTATTCAAGCGGTGATTAAACACTTTGATTTAAGCCTCAATATTCTTTTTGCCAATATGACTGAAATTAACGGAACTGTTATTGGTCAGATGTTTATTCAGCTCTTAGGTGATCCAAATATTATTCAGGAAGCAATTAAATTCCTTGAACAGCAAGGCGTTAAAGTTGAACAATCTGGAGTAAGCCAATGAGAGACTTCATCGTACAATGGCTAACAGAAGTCACAGCACCATTTTGGCATAGCTCACTGTCAATAGATCAATTCGTAACAGCTTTACAAGAAACCTTTCAAATGGTGTTCTTCTCATTGTTGTTTGGTTGTATTTGGGGATTGATCCAAGGCATTACATTAGTCGTAACACGCAATGGTGGTATTTTACAGAATCGCGCGGTTTATTATTTTCTTAATCCAATTGTGAATGCGCTGCGTTCATTGCCTTTCATTATTTTACTGATTGCGGTTATTCCATTAACCAAAATGATTGTAGGCACATCGATTGGAACATGGGCCGCGATTGTACCGTTAACGATTTATGTTGGCCCTTATCTCGGTCGTTTGATTGAAACCTCATTACTCGAAGTGAATGAAGGTATTGTTGAATCCGCTCAAGCGATGGGTGCATCGCCTTGGCAAATCATTTTTAAGTTTATTATCCCTGAAGCTCGTAGTTCTCTGATCCTGAACTTAACGACTGGTACGATTTCTCTTATCGGCGCAACAGCGATGGCGGGAGCAGTCGGTGCAGGTGGTATTGGTGATTTGGCAATTTCTTATGGCTATCAACGCTTTGATACTAGTGTTGTGATTTTAACAGTTATTGTTTTATTACTTTTGGTCCAGATGGTTCAAATGCTTGGAGATTGGTTAGCCAAATTACGTTAATCAAGCTCAATCAAAAAGCACTCTTGTTTGAGTGCTTTTTACATTTTAATTTCCTATGGAAAGTAGATTTCGTTCGCAGCCTTGAATGTATTGACATGCAATGGAACTAAATCCTCAAGCTCCTGATATCCCCCCGCCAATACAAACAACATCGGAATTTTCATTTTTTTTGCCATTTCAAAAACCAATCGATCTCGTTCAAACAATAATTCTGTAGTAAACCATTTAGAACCATATTTATCCAGTTGATGACAATCCATACCTGCTTGATAAATTATAAGATCCGCCTCCCAACGGGAAGCATAATTAAACGCTTCAAAGATCGCTTCTCGATAGAGATCAAAATTACCTTGTTTTGGATGAATATATCGGGTCAGACTGCGTTCATTCGCTTTACAGCCGAAACGGATACCAAAAATCCCAAAGTTGACTAGATTGGTCATTCGGTTGGTAAATATTGCTGTACCATCACCACCATGCTGATCGCAATCCAAAATAAAGATTCTTTTTTCAGGGAATTGCTTTGCAACCAGCGCTAAACCATTGAATGTGCAATATGCTGCACCAGACTCATAACTTGCATGATGAAAACCTTGTGCAATATTTGCAGCAATACCCTCATTTAATGCGATTTCTGCACCCAATAACTGCCCCGCCTGAACGGATAAAATCGCATCACGTAATTGCGTATTCCAAGGTTTAAACCCTTGTACTGTCGCAAAAGCAGATTCACCTGAGATAAAAGCTTCAACATATTGTGGATTGTGCAATTTCTTTAAAATTTCAACATCAATCAGTCCAGGATCAATGAGCTCAACCATTTTATTTTCATACAGTACATCCGCAACTGCGGTCAATTTTTCCATGCTGTTGGTATGCGTTTGAGCATAATAGCGCGGAGAATAACAAGCTTTTAGCATGGATGTCCTACGCATATTTGATCTTGAGCAATTTCCATGAGTTGGCTCAACTCAGTTGTATCTGGTCGGAACAGCCCATTATCCACTTGCTGTTTAAAATGATAACCAAATGCACGCGCACGATTTTGCGGAGAAACAGCTAAAGTGGTTAACCGTAAAAACCAAAAACCGTTCATTTGTGAAATAGGAATGACATAACCTTTGTATTGCTGATTCTGATGTTTGTCCAAGTGATCTAAATCATAATTTGCAGAAAATAGACTCCCTGCAGGTAACCTTACCCCATTCATCATTAACGGCACTAAGCTGATACAGGAGTGATTGTCACCCATATTCATCTTTTCCATCATAATAGGCTGGTCTTGCTCATCTACAAAGATATTGATTTCACCTTGTCTGAGTAACCGATGATGTGCAATACGTAAGAAGAATTTTTCCGCCATTGGACATGAGCCTACTTTTGGCTTTTCCTCCAAAGACTCACACTCAATCATTTCTAAATTTTTAGCATCTTGCGGGAGAATAATATCCGCGAGTAACTGACAAATTAAAATACTTTCTTCAAGCTCAGCATATTGATACAAGGTTCTTAAAGTCGCTTGAAAATCAACTTCCTGTCTTAAATTTTGTGTAAATGTTTCTTGCGGATTGAGTTTTCCTAGGCAAGTTTCCACATCTGGATTCGTGTCCAAATTGCGCCAAGTTCCTAGCTCCAAACCATATAAAGAAGCTTGATTTAAAATATTCTTTAAACCCTTGGTTTCATATTCTTCAAAAATTCTAAAGTCTTGAAAACCGATCAGATCACGCGGTTGAGAAACAAATTCTGCAATCACCCGTGTTGCTTGAGTATAACCACAGCCCCGACGCTCAGTTTGGTGACTAAAGTGCTCATTCAACATTTCGGTAAGCTTGGCAGACAAAGGGTGTAAATATTTTTTGAAGATAACAACAACTTCATGATCTACCAAATCAGACATAACTTCCCTCACTTTCTTCTTATGATTTCCCTACATTCGATCTTATGCATTCACTCTATACTTATCTTATTCACTGTAATCTTTTAAATTATTTAGCTTAAATTAAATATCTGTTATTCGAGTCAAGATGAATGTAAATCATTAACTTATAAACCTTTTATATCATCTTTATTCAAAATACTACACTTGTCAACTATAAAGATAATGGCTGATTTCAGTCGTCATATACTGCCCTAAAAAGTCAGTAAAACACATCGAACTCCTACAGCTTTTGCACTATGAATCTTTTACACTTAAACTAATACAATCGGTTAAATTTCACAATTGGCCGCACAATAACCTCTTGAAACAAAGATTTAGGATTCGGCTATGCATTATAAAATTCATGCAATTGACGTTAAAAACGCCTTAAAAAATTATATTTGGTTATTGGAAGATACACATACCAAAGAAGTCGTCGTCATTGATCCTACTGAGGCACATCTTGTGACACAGTTCTGCGCAGAGCATCAATTACAATTAAAGCAAATATGGCTGACGCATTGGCATCGCGATCATACGGATGGAGTTTCAGGCTTATTGGCAGATCAAAATATTCCTGTTTATGGCCCTCGTGATGAGCTAAGTAAAATATCTTTAATTTCCAATCCATTACAAAACAATGATCATTTCCACTTTAATCATCTCAAAATTGAGATTATTGCAACTCCTGGTCATACTCTCGGTCATATCACCTATTTTATTGAAGAAATCGACAGCTTATTCTGTGGAGATACACTATTTGCGATGGGTTGTGGTCGTTTATTCGAAGGGACTGCCGAGCAAATGTATCATTCACTCAATCGGCTCGCAGCTTTGCCTATTCAAACCAAAGTGTACTGTACACATGAATATACATTAGCGAATGCCGAGTTTGCCTTAACCGTTGAACCACATAATGTCGCGTTGCAAGAACGCTTTAGAGAAGTTCAAGCACTGAGAGATGCGGGGCAAATCACACTGCCAAGTACAATTGAATTAGAGCTAGAAACTAACCCTTTCCTGCGTACAGAAAGTGCTGAAGACTTTGCTCGAATTCGCAGTTTAAAAGATCAGTTCTAAACAAGAACTTCCTCGCTGGGTACTCATTTTTCACTTTAGCAATAAAGTGAAAAATGAAATTATTTTTTACATCTTAAAATACGAAAAACTTAACAATAGCAATTGCTTATTTTGCGACCAACGTTAATTTTATAATTAAAATACAAGTACATATAAAATCTAATTTTTAATCCAATCTTTTTTGATTACTTCAGTTTTACAATATTTACAAGCCGAAAAATAAATATATGCATCACCCCTTTAAAAATTTTCAAGACACCCTTATTAATAATTACAAGTTCACAAGGAGTTCTGCTATGAAAAACAGAGTTGTTAAAGCAAAAAATTTAGTCGCTTTTCGTATTTGGTTAGAGAAATTAGGATATTCAGTTAAAAACTTAGCAGACAATCGTGGCTTTACTTTTAGTTTTAAAAAAGAATATGGTTTGGTGACTTGTGATCTTTCTGGTAATGCTTTAGCCATGCAACTTGGCGAAGAATTCGAAGATCATTTAAAAGCATAATGATAAATTTTGCTGATTAGGGTTTCAAAAGGATAAGGAACCCTAAAATACGATTAACAATTTTTCTTTTATCTTTCCCCTTCCTCAATCTCTCATTTTCTGACCATCTGTCATAAAAATAACATTGGAACAAAAGTGATTTCCAAGTATTATATTGCCCTAGTCGAGGGATGCTGCGACAAGTGATCGGTACTAAAGATCAATTTGCCAGGCTCGACGATCGGTTAAACATTCGCTTTAACCAACAACGGCATCCGCGAACAGAATGATCCATACTATTTTTTCTAGGAGATCCTGATGAACGCGGTGAATGCTTCATTTACAGATTATAAAGTTGCTGATATTTCCCTTGCTGACTACGGTCGTAAAGAGATCAAACTTGCTGAAGCAGAAATGCCAGCTTTGATCGGCTTACGTAAGCGTTATTCAGCTGCTAAACCTCTTGCGGGCGCAAAAATCTTGGGTTGTATCCACATGACAATCCAAACTGCTGTTTTAATTGAAACATTAGTTGAGCTTGGTGCAGAAGTTCGTTGGACATCTTGCAACATCTTCTCTACTCAAGATCATGCTGCTGCTGCGATCGCTGCAAGTGGTGTTCCAGTATTTGCTTGGAAAGGCGAAACTGAAGAAGAATACGTTTGGTGTTTAGAACAACAGATCAATGTTAATGGTCAGCCTTGGGATGCCAACATGATCTTGGATGATGGCGGTGACTTAACTGCACTTGTTCATGAAAAATATCCTGTGCTTTTAGAACGTATTCACGGTATTACTGAAGAAACCACGACAGGTGTTCAACGTCTGTTAGAAATGTGGAAAGATGGTTCACTTAAAGTTCCAGCAATCAATGTCAACGATTCAATCACAAAATCTAAGAACGACAACAAATACGGCTGCCGTCATTCATTAAATGATGCAATCAAACGCGCGACCGATATGTTGCTTTCTGGTCGTCGTGCGCTTGTGATTGGTTACGGTGACGTTGGTAAAGGTTCTGCTCAATCTTTACGCCAAGAAGGCATGATCGTTCGTGTGACTGAAGTTGATCCAATCTGTGCAATGCAAGCATGTATGGATGGTTACGAAGTTGTTTCTCCGTACAAAAATGGCGTACAAACTGGTAAGAAAGAAGATATCAATCACGATCTATTAGGTAACACTGATCTTGTTGTGACCACAACGGGTAACTACCATGTTTGTGACTCAGCAATGTTGGATAGCTTAAAAGCTGGTGCAGTTGTTTGTAACATCGGTCACTTTGACACTGAAATTGACACAGCATATTTACGTGGTTACAAATGGGTTGAAGTAAAACCTCAAGTACACCAAGTGTATCGTTCAGAAGATGAAAGCAATTATCTAATCCTTCTTTCTGAAGGGCGTTTAGTGAATCTCGGTAATGCAACAGGTCATCCATCTCGTATTATGGATGGTTCTTTTGCGAACCAAGTCTTAGGTCAAATGCATTTGTTCGCTGAAAAATTTGCTGATTTGCCTGCTGACCAAAAACAAGCTGCGATTCGCGTAGAAGTTCTTCCTAAGAAATTAGATGAAGAAGTTGCTGCTGCAATGGTTGTTGGTTTTGGCGGTGTGTTGACACAATTAACTCAAGTTCAAGCAGATTACCTCGGTGTTCCTGTAGAAGGTCCATTCAAATCTGACGCTTACAAGTACTAAGAAATAGAGGGCAGACGTTTTACGGACTGCCCTTTTTTCTAAAATTTCTAAGCAATTTTAAAAAGGATTTGAAATGACGAAACGTGTTCCTATTTCTTTTGAATTTTTCCCACCAAAAACTGACGCTGGTGCAGAAAAATTACGAGTCGTTCATCAAGAGCTACAATTACTCAACCCTGAGTTCTTCTCGATCACTTATGGTGCTGGTGGTTCTACTCGTGAACGAACTTTAGCTGCAATTGATGACTTTAATGGTAAAGGCACGCCTGTTGCACCTCACTTGTCTTGTATTGGTGATGATAAAGCTCGTATCGCTGAGTTACTCGATTTGTATAAATCTCAAGGTATTGACCGTATCGTTGCGTTGCGTGGTGATTTACCATCAGGACAAGTTGGTCTTGGCGAACTCCCTTATGCACAAGACCTGGTACGTTTTATTCGTGAGCATTCTGGCGATCACTTCCATATCGAAGTGGCAGCTTATCCAGAAATGCATCCACAAGCAGAAAGCTTCGATGCAGACATCAAGCGTTTTGTAGAAAAAGTTCAAGCAGGTGCAAATGCGGGAATTACTCAATTCTTCTTCAATCCAGATGCTTATTTCTATTTCATTGACCGTCTAGAAAAAGCTGGAGTGAATATTCCAGTTGCACCAGGCATCATGCCAATTACAAATGCAAGCAACTTAATTCGCTTTGCTGATGGTACAGGTGCAGAGATCCCACGCTGGATTCGTAAGCAACTTGCAGCCTATGGTGATGACAGCGCAAGCATTAAGGCTTTCGGTCATGAAGTGATTGTTAAGCTTTGTGAACGTTTAATTGCTGGTGGTGCACCAACACTTCACTTCTACTCAATGAACCAAACAGAACCAACTCGACAACTCGTTGTTGATCTTGGTTTGAACTAATTTGTAAGAGCCGTACCTAAGCATGAATCGTTTTTATATCGAAACTGAATTAAATACTGGAAATACAATCGAATTAACAGAATCAGTATTTCATCATTGGGTACGTGTGCTTCGAGCAAAAGAGCAAGAACAAGCCATCTTTTTCAATGGAAAAGGTGGTGAATACCTCGTAACACTCACTGAAATTAATAAGAAAAATGCCTTTGTTTCGGTTGATCAATTTAATGAGTTAGATCGAACTGCACCATTTAACGTAATTTTAGGTCAAGTCATGAGCAAAGGTGATCGCATGGATTATGCGATTCAGAAAGCAACTGAACTTGGTGTTACGACGATTCAACTCTTAACCAGTGACCGCTGCGAAATGCGTCTAAAATATGATCGAGATCAAAAAAAATTAGACCATTGGCAATCTGTTGCTATCGCGGCCTGCGAACAATGTGGATTAAATAAAGTTCCCCAAATTCTTCCGCCGATTGCGCTGAATGATTGGGTAAAATCTGAATTACCTACATCTCGTTTTGTGCTTGCACCAAATAAAAATCAAGAAAATGTCTTGCTAAAAAGTGACAATCATCTTGCTTTACTTATTGGTCCAGAAGGCGGTTTAAGTGAAGTAGAAATTGAAACTGCCAACCAAAACAATTTTCAAAACTGGTGTATTGGAGATCGTGTTTTAAGGACTGAAACCGCTCCAGTCGTTGCTTTGTCTATTTTAAATTATCACTTCAGCATCAAAGCATGATTGGCATTGCTTTCGATTTGGTTTAGCTGTAATTTAAAATAAAACGCTATTGTGTTTACAAAAAAACATAGACTGTGAACATAGATAAAAAATTAAAAGGACTATTCTTTATATGTTAGGGGCTCAGGAAAAAAATTTGCCACAATTTATCTATACGGATCAAATTAACTATCCTAATCATGTACGTTTATTTGTCATAAGCGTGTTTTGCCTCACTCTATTAGATTATGTTTTATTTGGCTTTTTCTACTCATTTGATCTAAACGTTTTTTCAATTTGGACAGTTCTAACGCTTGTTCTTCTACTTGTTTTTTACACTGTCTGCCATGTTTCTTTAAAACAATATTCTTCTGTCCGCTATGCAAAAAAAACCAATTTAATTTTTCAGGTCATTTGTTTCGTAACGGGCTTACTTCTAGGCTTGGGCGCAATCATCATTAATTACTTTTTAGCCAAAGATGTTCCAAACATTTCAAGCCCTCATCTTTTAACGTTAACCGCCTTTCTACTGACATCGTCTCATATCATTGCACTTACTTTTTTAACGCAGCATATCCGCTATTTCTTCTTATTTTTTATTCCAAGTATCAGCCCCTTAGTTATTTCACAACTGTTACATAAAGATCAAGAACACACTCTTTTCTATATAGCTTACTACCTCTCATTTTTCGCAACTTTGCTATGCGCTCAGGCGACATTCAAAATCCATAAACGTCTATTCCAAGTTCTAGAGAAAAATAAACAACTGATTGATGTAGCAGAACAGCACAATCAATGGACAGAAGAGTTATGTCAGCAGTTGCAACGTGAAGTTAACAAATCCAAAGACATCGAAGCGCAATTACAATTTAATAATCATCTATTAGAACAAAAGGTACGTGAGCGGACATTTGATCTCACTGAAATGAACGAGAGCCTGCAAGAACATCGACAAAACTTAGCTTTTGCCCATGAAACAGCAGGCATCCGCCCATGGGATTGGAATTTAGAGAATCACACTGTCGGCATTACCAACTCACATCTCAAAGAAGTAACTCGAAATTCAGAAAATCATTATTCACTACTCGAAAAAATTGTTCATCCTGATGATGCAGATCGTGTTAAAAATACGCTCTACAATCACTTATGCGGTTTAAATGATCGTTATGAGGAAACCTTTCGTATCAAGCGTCCAAATGGTGAATGGTCTTGGATTCATGATGTAGGACAAGTCATCCAAAGAAATCCTAAAGATGGGACTCCACTTCGTATGGTTGGTATTCATCGTGATATTAATCAAGAGAAAAAAGATCAAGAAAGACTTAAACTTGCAGCAAGTGTATTTGAACAAGCCTCTGAAGGTATTTTCATTTTAGATGACAATTTCCACTATTTAGAAATCAACCCCAAATACGAACAACTGACTGGTTTAGATAAACAATTTATTTTAAATAAACATATTTTTGAAATTACTAAGCAAAGTAAGCAGCACCACCTTAATTTTCATCTTTCGATCCTTGATACATTATTTGAAGAGCATGAGTATGAAGGTGAATATCAAGAAACCTATGTTTCAGAAAAATCATGTTTCTTGTGGATGCATATCAACGCAGTTAAAGATGAGGCAGATCGTGTTATTAATTATATCGGTATTGTTTCAGATCAAACTGAACGTAAGCATCAGGAACAACGCCTATCTTATTTAACCAATTACGATACTCTCACCGATCTACCAAATCGTTTTTATTATCACCAACAACTGCATCAGTACTTGGTAAATGAAGCTTCAATCCAACATCTTGCCGTCATTCGTCTCAATATTGACCGCTTCAGAGCACTGAATGAATTGCTCAGCAATCAGGCAGGTAATGAGCTATTAAAACAAGTGGCACAGCGTTTGCGTATCAGTAATATTGATGCATTGCTGGTTGCACACTTAAGTGCAGATGACTTTGCTATCATTTATGAAATGTCGCCGATTCATCCGCCAATTCACCAACTCTGCAACAATATTGTCGAAGCATTCAGCAAACCGTTTTATATTGCTGATCAAGAGTACGTTGTCAGTATCTCTATTGGTGTTGCAATCTACCCAGAACATGGTAGACAAGTTGATAATTTAAATACTCATGCAGAACAAGCACTCACTGAGGCAAAGCGTTTAGGTGGCAACACAATTCGATACTATTCAACTGAACGAACCAATTTTGTTGCTAAACATACAGATTTAGAGTTAGACCTTAGAAAAGCAATTCAGAATAATGAGTTAGTTGTCTATTATCAGCCAAAAATTACAGCACAATCCTCTCATATCAGTGGTTTTGAAGCCTTAATTCGTTGGAACCATCCAACTAAAGGTTTGATCATGCCTGATATTTTCATCCCATTAGCGGAAAGTACCAGTTTAATTTCTGATATTGGCCGATTTGTCTTATATGAAGCGGCTAAGCAACTTCAGATATGGAAAAACTTAGGTTTTGCTGATATTCACGTTGCAGTAAATATCGTTGCACAACAGATTTTACGTGGCCAATTACTACATGATATTGATGACGTACTCGAACAATATGCAATATCTGGTCAAAACTTAGAACTAGAAATCACTGAGTCAGCGTTTTTAGAAAATACTGAAAGTGTTAAAACAGTTTTATGTGCCATTAAAGAACGTCATATTTCCATTGCACTGGATGACTTTGGAACAGGTTATTCATCACTCGCTTACTTAACCGAATATCCAATTGACATTTTAAAAATTGACCGCGCGTTTATTTCAAAAATTGGCAATCCAAAACAGGATGCGATAGTTAATGCCATGATTGCAATGGGAAGAACGATTGGCTTAAAAGTCGTAGCGGAAGGTGTTGAAACTGAGCAACAAAGAGATTATCTGAAACGACAAAATTGTGACATATTACAGGGTTACTTATTTGCGAAGCCATTAACTGCTGCACATGCAACAGAATTTCTTCAAAAACATATGCAACTGTCAACCGCAAGATATTCCATTTAAAAGTAAATTTAGAGCATTTTGACAGTTTATTTTAAGCTGATTATAGATTGTCAATACGCATCTAGTTCACTGAAAATAAGCTTTTTTGACTGTGCGAAAGCATGAACTAGTGCTATATTCTTGTGCACTTATCTTAATATAATAATTAGACATATATATGCCTGATTATTATCGGAACAATCGAGACTCAGATGGACGATCAATCTTTAAAACAAGCCGCTTTGTATTACCATGAATTTCCAACTCCAGGAAAAATCAGTGTGACACCTAGCAAGCAGCTCGTTAACCAACGAGATTTAGCGCTTGCATATTCCCCTGGTGTTGCTGCTCCATGTTTGGAAATCGAACGTGACCCTTCAACTGCTGCGAAATATACAGCACGTGGCAATCTGGTCGCCGTCGTAAGTAATGGTACTGCTGTGCTTGGTTTAGGAAATATTGGTCCACTAGCATCTAAACCTGTAATGGAAGGAAAAGGTGTACTTTTCAAGAAATTTGCTGGCGTAGATGTTTTTGATATCGAAATTGCTGAAAATGATCCAGATAAAATTGTTGATATCGTTGCTTCGTTAGAACCAACTTTTGGTGGTATCAACCTTGAAGACATCAAAGCACCCGAATGTTTCTACATTGAGAAAAAATTACGTGAACGCATGAAAATTCCTGTGTTCCATGATGACCAACACGGTACAAGTATCATTGTAGGTTCTGCGTTATTAAATGCTTTGCAAATCGTGAATAAGAAAATTGACGAAATCAAAATCGTTGCTTCTGGTGCAGGTGCTGCTGCCCTTTCTTGTTTAGATTTACTTTGTGCTTTGGGCGTTAATAAAAAGAACATCGTGGTTGCGGACTCTCGTGGTCTACTTACAACTTCACGCGAAGGACTTGACGACTCTAAAAAACGTTATGTTCAAGATATTCAAGCGAAGCAATTACACGAAGTAATGGCTGGTGCTGATATGTTCTTAGGCTTATCTGCTGCAGGTATCTTAACCAAAGAAATGGTTAAAGAAATGGCAGAAAATCCAATTATTTTTGCTCTTGCAAACCCAGATCCAGAAATTCTTCCTGAGCATGCACATGAAGTTCGTCCTGATGTAATTATGGCAACAGGTCGTTCAGATTACCCGAACCAAGTAAACAATGCACTTTGCTTCCCATACATCTTCCGTGGTGCACTTGATGTGGGTGCAACAACGATTAACGAAGAAATGAAAATTGCTTGTGTTCACGCAATTGCACGTATGGCGCACGTTGAAGCTGATGCAGCAACATATGGTGAGAAATCTGCTTCATTTGGACGTGATTACTTAATTCCACGTCCACTTGATCAACGCTTGATTTTAGAAATTGCACCAGCAGTTGCTAAAGCAGCCATGGATTCTGGTGTTGCATCACGTCCAATCGAAGATTTTGCAGCATATCGTCAAAGACTTTCAGAGTTTGTTTATAACTCTGCATTCTTGATGAAGCCTATTTTCTCTCAAGCAAAAACTGATCCTAAACGTATCGCTTATGCTGAAGGTGAAGATGAGCGTGTATTACGTGCTGTACAAATTGCAGTTGATGAAGGTCTTGCTAAACCAATCTTAGTAGGTCGCACAACGGTAATTGAAGCCAATATCAAAAAATTAGGCTTACGTTTGCAACACGGTGTGAATATTGAAATCGTTGATCAAGAACAAAATCCGTTATACGAAGAGTTCTGGAAAGACTATTATCAAACAATGCAACGCAAAGGTGTAACTGTCGAATACGCTCAACGTGAAGCTCGTCGTCGTTCAACACTGATTGCTGCATTATTGGTAAAATTCGGTAAAGCTGACGGTATGCTTTGTGGTACGTACAGTAGTTATGACATTCATTTAGATTTCGTACGTAATGTAATTGGTTTAAAAGCAGGTCGTAGCACTTTCTTCACTCTGAATGCATTGATGCTTGAAGATCGTAATTTATTCATTGCAGACACCTATGTAAATACGAATCCAACTGCTGAGCAGCTTGCTGAAATGACTATCTTAGCTGCTGAAGAAGTTCGCCGTTTCGGTATTACACCGCGCGTTGCGCTACTTTCTCACTCTAGCTTTGGTAGTGATCAATTTGATCCAAGCGCTCAGAAAATGCGTGAAGTTCACCGTCTTCTTACTGAACAAGCTCCAGAACTTGAAGTTGAAGGTGAAATGCATGGTGATGCAGCATTAGATGAAAGCATTCGTCACTTTGCCTTCCCTAATTCACGCTTCAAAGGTTCTGCAAACCTATTGATTATGCCTAACTTAGATGCTGCAAACATTTCATTCAACTTGTTGAAAGCAACATCTGGTAATAACGTAACAATCGGTCCAATCCTTTTAGGCGCAGCAAAACCTGTTCATATCCTTACACCAACGACAACAACACGTCGTTTAGTGAATATGACTGCGTTGACTGTTGCTGAAATCCAACAAAGTCAAAACTAATTATCTTAAGCGAAGCTTTTCGAGAAAAGCCTCGCTTAATGCTTGAGAAAACCTCTATTCTGTAGCATGATTGTGTGAAGAATAGAGGTTTTTTCATGCAAGTTTATTTAGTAGGCGGTGCTGTTCGAGATCATTTACTCGGCCATCCCTATCACGAAAAAGATTATGTAGTTGTTGGTGCTACCCCAGAACAATTATTAGCTGAAGGCTACCAACCTGTTGGAAAAGATTTTCCCGTTTTCTTACATCCCAAAACAAAAGAAGAATACGCACTTGCCCGCACTGAGCGTAAGTCAGGTGTGGGTTATCATGGTTTTCAATTTTTTACAGATACCACTGTTAAACTTGAAGAGGATCTGATTCGTCGAGATCTCACGATTAATGCAATGGCGATGGATGAAAATGGCACTGTCTATGACCCTTACGGTGGTCAACAAGACCTTGAACGGAAAATCTTACGCCATGTCTCTGATGCCTTTATAGAAGATCCATTGCGCGTGCTTCGTGTTGCACGTTTTGCAGCACGCTATGCAGCTTATGGCTTCAAAATTGCTGATGAGACTATCCAGTTGATGAAGAATATTGCAAAGACCGGTGAGCTAGACGCACTTACTCCTGAACGTGTATGGAAAGAAACATCTCGTGCATTGATGGAAGACCAAGCTGATGTCTATTTTCAAACGCTAAAAGAATGCGATGCCTTAAAAATATTATTTCCTGAAATTGATGCCCTGTTTGGCGTTCCACAGCGCCCTGAATATCACCCTGAGATTGATTGTGGTATACACACTTTGATGGCATTGAAAGAAGCATGTAAAGCAAACTATGCATTAGAAGTCCGCTTTGCTGTACTTGTACATGACTTAGGTAAAGCGTTGACTCCAGTGGAAGAATTACCAAGACATATCATGCATGAAGAACGCGGCTTGAAGCCAGTTACAGATGTATGTGATCGCTTGAAAGTTCCAACTCTGTTAAAAAATCTTGCACTAATTGTGTGTAAAGAACATCTAAAATGCCACCAAGCTAAAAACCTAAAACCAGGTACACTATGGCGGCTACTACAACGTTTGGATGTTCTTCGTAAACCTGAGAAAGTTGAAGCTTTTGTGCAAGCATGTGAATGTGATGCAAGAGGTCGCTTAGGATTAGAGACTCGCCCCTATCCTCAGGCTAAATACATTCTTGATGCAATGGAAATCGTCAGAAATATTCGTGCACAAGATCTACCATCTGACATTCAAGGTGCTGAAATAGGTGAAATGCTTATTCAATATCGAATTGAAGCTTTAGCTAAATACAAAGAACAATACGGCGAATAATTTTCTTTTTGATCTTATTAAAATAAAAAACCCAGTCAAAGACTGGGTTTTTTAACTTTTACTAAATCAGTAAAAATTATTGTGCAGCAGCAGCGGCTTGAGCAGCAGCAACTTCATCAGCAAAGCTCATTTCAGCTTTTTTCTCAATACCTTCACCCACTTCGAAGCGAACGAATTGAGCTACAACAGTACCAGTTGCTTTTAATACATCAGCAACTTTCTTGTCGTTATCGATAACATACATTTGACGATCAAGAGCAACTTCGTTCAAGTATTTTTCAACTGAACCAGTAACCATTTTCTCAACGATGTTCGCTGGCTTACCAGATTCTAATGCTTTCGCTTCAGCAATTTCTTTCTCTTTAGCGATTAAGTCAGCTGGAACAGCTTCAGCATTTACTGCAACTGGGTTGAATGCAGCAACGTGCATTGCAATACCTTTACCAGTGTCAGCATCACCTGTGTAAGAAACAACAACACCGATTTTTAAACCGTGCTTGTAAACAGCCAAGTTTTCGCCTTCAACAATTTGAGCACGACGAACTTGAATGTTTTCACCAATTTTTTGAACCAATGCAACACGAGCTTCTTCTACAGTTGCGCCGTCTTCAAGCTTAAGTTCAGCAATTTTCGCAGCATCAGTTTCATTTGCAGCAAGTGCAGCAGTAGCAACTTTATCAGAGAAGCTTTTGAAGTTTTCGTCTTTAGCAACGAAGTCAGTTTGACAGTTAACTTCAACAAGAATTGCTTTGTTACCGTTTTGAATAATAGTGATCGCGCCATCAGCAGCAATGTTACCTGCTTTTTTAGCAGCTTTTGCTTGACCTGATTTACGAAGGTTATCAATTGCAAGTTCGATGTCACCGCCTGCTTCTGTTAATGCTTTTTTGCATTCCATCATTGCAAGACCAGTACGGTCACGTAATTC
Organism: Acinetobacter sp. NBRC 100985; assembly: GCF_000241225.1. Classification (NCBI taxonomy): domain Bacteria; kingdom Pseudomonadati; phylum Pseudomonadota; class Gammaproteobacteria; order Moraxellales; family Moraxellaceae; genus Acinetobacter; species Acinetobacter sp. NBRC 100985. The sequence goes on from NZ_BAEB01000005.1 coordinate 41,336, forward strand.
TTTTACCATGCTCGCAGTAACTGCAGTCATGTTGATCTCCTAAAATCGGTAGAAAATAAATCTGTTCAACAAAAACGGCCCAAAGAATCTCTGGGCCGTTTGCAATCTCGACGCTTTAATTTGCCACCATTACATGTCGCAAAAATGACAAGCTTGCGTCAAAACGCATTAAGCCTCAGAAGCGTCTTTAGCAGCGTCGTCGCCTTTCGCTTGTGCATTTGCTTGTGATTGAGCATATTCTTTACCAGCAAGAATCGCATCAGCCATAGCAGAAGCATATAAAGTTACTGCACGGATCGCATCGTCGTTACCTGGAATAACGTAATCAACGTTGTCAGGGTTAGAGTTTGTATCAACGATACCGATTACAGGAATACCTAAGTTTTTCGCTTCTTTGATTGCAATCGCTTCGTGATCAACGTCGATTACAAATAATGCGTCAGGTAAACCACCCATGTTCTTAACGCCGCCTAAAGCACGTTCAAGTTTGTCCATCTCACGAGTACGCTCTAAAGCTTCACGTTTAGTAAGCTTAGCAAAAGTACCGTCTTGAGATTGAGTTTGAAGATCTTTTAAACGGTTGATAGATTGGCGAAGTGTTTTCCAGTTCGTCAACATACCACCTAACCAACGGTGATCTACATATGGTTGACCAGCGCGTTGAGCTTGTTCACGGATGATGTTAGAAGCAGCACGTTTTGTACCAACAAATAATACTTTATTCTTTTTGCTAGCAAGGTTGTTAACAAAGTTCAAAGCATCATTTAACGCAGGAACAGTATGCTCAAGGTTGATGATGTGAATTTTGTTACGCGCACCAAAGATGTATTGACGCATCTTTGGGTTCCAGAAACGTGTTTGGTGACCGAAGTGAGCGCCTGCTTGAAGAAGGTCGCGCATGCTTACGTTGTAATCTGCCATTTTCTTTACCTTAAAGTTTGGGTTAGGCCTCCATATATCCGCATTCTCCACCTATTGCTAGGCACCCAGAGTAATGTGTCGATATATGTGCGGATTTTTTACGACTATTATTATCAGATATTTTCGTAAAATATATTCACGAAAAGCATTTGATAAAATAGGCGGCTATTTATACCATAGACGCTTGCAAATTACCAAAAGTTTTTAGAGATCATGAATACGACTTATACAGCTCCTCGTCGATTAATCAAAACACCTGAAGAAATTCAGAAGATGCGTGTTGCAGGGAAATTGGCGGCTGAAGTTTTAGACATGATTAAACCGCATATTAAAGCGGGTGTGAGTACTTTAGAACTCGATACAATCTGTCGCAACCATATTGAAAATGTACAACAAGCAATTCCTGCCTGTGTGGGTTATGGTGCTGCTCCAGGCCGCCCTGCTTTCCAACACTCTATTTGTACTTCGGTTAACCATGTGGTTTGCCACGGCATTCCTTCTGAAAACAAAATTTTAAAAAATGGTGACATTCTTAATATAGATGTCACTGTCATTAAGGATGGTTATCACGGCGATACCAATATGATGTATGTCGTGGGTGGTGAAACTTCAATTCTTGCAAATCGTTTATGTTCTGTAGCTCAAGAAGCGATGTATCGTGGTATGGCAACAGTGAAAGATGGTTCATATCTTGGTGACATTGGACATGCTATTCAACAATATGTTGAATCTGAGAGATTTAGTGTTGTTCGTGAATATTGCGGTCACGGAATTGGTAATGTTTTCCATGATGAACCTCAAGTGCTTCACTATGGTCAAAAAGGCACAGGTATGCGCTTAGAGACTGGCATGACATTTACAATCGAACCAATGGTCAATGCTGGTGTTTGGCAAACTAAGCTTTTAGGTGACAAATGGACAGTAGTAACTAAAGATCATAAATTATCAGCCCAATACGAACATACCATTTTAGTAACTCAAACAGGCATCGAAGTTTTGACAGCTCGCCCTGAAGAAGACTTATCTCGCTTTATGTAATTTATTCTATTTAAATTATTCTAAAAAAGTCACTTTGGTGGCTTTTTTTATTTCTTCATATTTTCTTCATCAATTTATCTAAATAAAACAAAAATTTTCATAAGCAGAACAATTATAAAATTTAACTAAACAATGTTTGTCTAAAAATAACGCTATGGTGGGCGCAAGAAAAATCCTAACAAACTTCTGGACATGGAGTCCCTAAATGATGAAGAAATCATTCGCTTGTCTGATTACTGGTTTATGTACGTTACCTACATCTGCTTTCGCTGACTCACCTTATTTTAGTTTGAAAGATGGAGATGGATTTAAACGTTTCTCTATATCTGCTGGCTGGTTGCATGCCATGCCACAAGGAAGTGCAAATCCTGTAAATATTAATACCAGCGTTGCAGAAGGTACAACTTCAAAAGTTGGTGAGGTATCTAAACAAGCTGTACTAGATGCAGCAGAACGTGATTCAAATCCATTATTGTATGAGGCAATTAAAATCCTTCCAACTGATACCCTACCTTCTCTGCTCACAGGCACGGCAACAGTTAACGGACTATCGAATTGGCAAGCTCAAGGAACAGGGTTAGAAGCAGATGATGTCGATACTGTAGGTATCATGGCTAACTATCACTTTACAGACAACTTCTCCTTGGAAATTAAAGCTGGTATCCCACCAAAAGTAGATATTAAAGGGAAAGGTGATATTTACGCCCCTTTAAGTGGAACTGCAAGCACTTCTCTAGGTGATTTAGGGTTAAAACAAGACATTCATATTACTGACCTCACTCAAGGAGGAAAAGCTGCATCAGCACGTGCTTGGCTACCAGCTGTAGAGCTGCATTATCAATTTGGTAAGTCAGGCGTCAATAAGTTCCGCCCATATGTTGGTGCTGGTGTTATGTATGCTTACTTCAATGATTTAGAAATGAATTCTGGAATAGAGGCTGACTTAATCAAAGCCGGTCATATGATTCAAAATATTCATGATGGAAAAGCAGGTGCTGCATTGGATGGAAAAACATCCTCAGCGGACCCAGTTGTGAAGTTAAAAGCAACTGATACCTTTGCACCTATTGTAACCATTGGAGCAACCTACGATTTCAATCCAAACTGGTTTGCTGTAGGTTCAGTGTCTTATTCAAAAATGAATAACGAAGCAAAAATATATGTGACTGATCGCAATACAGGAAAAGAACTAATTCAGGCAAATACCAAAATTGATATCGACCCACTGATTACATATGTTGGTGTGGGCTATCGTTTCTAAATAAACAAAATATCCTAAAAAGCAGCTTCGGCTGCTTTTCTTGTTTAAAACGCAATGTTTTAAGTCATCATGCATAAAATTTGCGCACCAACTCTAAGCACTTTTTTATGGATTGTCTGACATCATCTTCATTAGTTTTCTTGATTTTTAAATTCAATTTTTCAACTCATATTTATCTTTAAGTTTTTTAATGTAAATAAATAATGTGAATTAGTATCTTAAATTTTACATTTGGTTAATTCATCTTTTTGGCATGACGTTTGCTTAATACCAATTATGATGAATCAACGATGATTCACAAAATATTTTTCTGACGGCCAACGATGTCCGTTCTGTTCGACTTGCTTATGCAGAGTAATGGCATAGCAATAAATAATGACGTACAGTTCAGGAGAAGGCCATGTCCTCAGATATGAATTTAGATGCAAAAAAAGCTACAGAAATAAAATTATTTAGCTTTTCCACACCAGCTATGCGCGCTTTCCATATGACTTGGCTCGCGTTTTTTGTATGTTTCTTTGCTTGGTTTGCCTGTGCTCCACTTATGCCAGTAATCAAAGGCGAGTTCAACTTAACAAAAGATCAAATTGCAAATATCAATATTGCCGCAGTAGCAATTACGATTTTAATTCGGCTTATTGTCGGTCCACTATGCGATAAATATGGACCACGGAAAACTTATACCGCTCTTTTACTACTCGGCAGTATTCCCGTTTTTGGTGTAGCTGCGGCTAATACCTATGAATCATTCTTATTTTTCCGCTTATTGATTGGTGCGATTGGCGCAAGTTTTGTGATTACCCAATACCATACAAGTGTGATGTTCGCTCCAAATGTAGTTGGTACAGCAAATGCTGCTTCTGCGGGATGGGGAAATGCTGGTGGTGGGGCTACACAAGCAATTATGCCTTTAATTTTAGGTGCGATCTTGATGTTCGGTGTTGAACAAGCAATGGGCTGGAGAGTTGCCCTGCTAGTCCCTGGTGTAATGATGCTTATTGTAGGCGTGATGTATTGGAAGCTTACTCAAGATTCCCCACAAGGTAACTTTAAAGAATTACGTGCACAAGGAGTCGAAGTCGGTAATGTTAAAAAAGGTGGTACTGCAATTTTAATGCAAGCTGCTCGTAACTATCGCGTTTGGATTCTATTCACTTCTTATGCCGCTTGTTTTGGTATCGAAATCTTCATTCATAACATTGCAGCAATGTACTACGTCGATCACTTCAACATGGGATTGAAAGAAGCTGGTATGACTGCTGGTATCTTCGGTCTACTGGCATTATTTGCACGAGCTTTGGGTGGCATCGTTTCAGATAAAGTTGCACTTAAAAAAGGCTTAGATGGTCGTACCAAAGTATTATTTGCCCTCGTGCTACTTGAAGGCATCTTCTTATTCGTATTCTCTCAAGTAAACGTTGTAATGTTCGCAATTATTGCCATGACGATCTTCGGCTTATTTACCCATATGGCATGTGGTGCAACCTATGCTCTTGTACCATTCATTGATCGTGATGCTTTAGGTGGTGTAGCAGGCATCATTGGTGCAGGTGGTAATGTGGGTGCAGTTGCAGCAGGCTTCTTACTAAAAGGCTTGCTTGATGTGCAAACATGTTTATCTATCTTAGGTATTCTCGTAACCATTGCAGCGTTTAGTGTCGTTCTTATCCGATTTACAACAGAGCACAAAGTAAAAGAACAAGAGCTATTTGAACAAGCATTACTAGAGCGTAATAGCGCAGCTTAACACCATCTCACATAGAGGATGAGTAAATCACTCATCCTCCCCCAAATTTCAAACAATTTTATAAAGGATATTCTGATGAATAAATTCTCCTATTCATTAATTACGCTCGCTTGTTTTTCAACACTAACAAACGCTGCTGATGAGTTCTTCTCTCAAACTAAGCTTTCACTCGATAGTCGTCTTCGCTATGAATGGGTAGAACAAGACAACAAACTCAATCATGCAGATGCATGGACATTAAGACTCCGCCCTGCAATTCAAACAGGTTCATGGCATGGTCTAAGCGTTTTTGTACAAGGTGAAGGAACTATAGAAATCAATGATGAATTTAATAGCACTCGAAACGATCAAACAAACTATAGCACCGTACCTGACGCTAAAAACCTACAGCTCAATCAAGCCTATTTGAAATATGTGTACAACCCTAAATTTGACATAACAGTTGGTCGTCAAGTCATTAATTTAGATAATCAACGCTTTGTTGGATCTGTTGCTTGGCGCCAAAACGATCAAACTTTTGATGCAATTGCTCTCAACATCAAGCCATGCAATGAATTTGGTTTGTACTATGCTTATATTGATCAGGTGAATACTATTTTCGGTAGTGAAGACCCTGAACCTAAATTTATTCAAGCACAAGATGGTAAACAGGAAAGTAAAATTCATTTAATTCAGGCGAAAGTGAATTACAACCCGCTGCTAAATGCGACTGTGTATGGCTATTTAATGGATTTTGAAGATATTTCAGCCTGGTCAAATCAAACCTATGGTCTACGCTTAACAGGTAAAAAAGATAATTTTAAATACGCAGCTGAATATGCAAAACAAAGTGAATATGCTGACCAACCCAAAGATTATGATGCGGATTACTATGCATTAGAACTTGGTTACAGCATTAAAAACAAGGAAGTTGCGCTCGGTGAAATCGCGATTGGTTATGAAGTACTTGGCAGTGACGATGGAAAAATAGCGTTCCAAACCCCTTTAGCGACCAAGCATAAATTCAATGGATGGACAGATTTATTCCTAGCAACGCCAGCCAATGGCTTAACTGATTTATACATTTCTTCAAGCTTTAATGTTTTTGGTAGAGGAAAATTAGGCACTGAGCTGCATCAATACAGAAGTGATGAAAAGAATATGGATTATGGTCAAGAATACTCTGTTTCTTACTCACAAGCTTTACCAATTAAAGGACTTTCAGCTTTAGCGAAATTTTCAGACTATCAAGCTGAAGAATTCGGTGTAGACACACAAAAATTGTGGCTACAACTCGATTATAAATACTAACTCAAGGAGTAATGTCATTTAATTATCAAAAAACTGTCATCAAAATATCAAATTTGGATGATTTAATAAAAAATAAAAAACAGCTAAAAAAAACGATGAAAAGCTCACTGATTGACCGTCAGTGAGCTTTTTTCTTTAACTAAAAAAAGGCCATTAATTAATAGCCTTTATCATTTTTGATTACATTACTGGCGTTTAGGTAGTGGTATGTATTGTGATTGAGCATTTTGTTGAACTTTGCGCTCACCCACTTTCACCTGAACATTTTCTTGTTTACCCTCACGCTCAACTACGACGTTAATCACACTTTCAGGTGCCTGTAATGCAACATAATTAATCAAATGTGAAGCCGAAGTAATTTGCTCACTATTCACTTGAATAATTTTATCACCACGCTTAACACCTGCTTCGTCTGCAGGACCACCTTTCAGCACATCTGCAACAACAACACCAATTGGTCTAGTCGCCATTACATCTTCATCCAACGTATTTGGAATTAGACTAATACCCAACCAACCACGTACTACACGTCCGTCTTTCAAAATTGAGTTTAAAACTTGCTGACAAACTTTGGCAGGAATCGCAAAACCAATTCCCAGTGATCCACCAGACTGAGAAAAGATTGCAGTATTTACACCAATTAAATTACCCGCAACATCAATCAATGCACCACCAGAGTTTCCTGGATTAATGGCTGCATCGGTTTGAATAAAGTCTTCATAGGTATTGATACCTAAATCTGAACGACCAGTTGCTGAAATAATCCCTTGAGTTACAGTTTGTCCTACGCCAAATGGATTACCAATTGCAAGAACCACATCCCCCACTTCATTACCACTTAACTTAAATGGCAGAACAGGTAGGTTATCTAATTCAATTTTGATCACAGCCAAGTCTGTATCGGGATCAGTGCCAATCACTTTAGCTTCAGCACGACGACCATCTTGCAATGCCACCACAATGTGTTCAGCCTGAGCAATCACATGATTATTAGTTAAAATATAACCATCAGCTCGAACAATAACACCTGAACCTAAACTATTTTCATTTTGCTGTTGTTGAGGCATTTGATTGCCAAAGAACTCGCGAAATACAGGATCATTCAATAATGGATGATTCATCTGTTTCACTTTTTGAGTGGTAAATATATTCACGACAGCTGGAGCTGCGACTTTAACAGCAGCGTTATAAGAGACCACCCCACCAGTTCGAGTTGTATCGACCAATGGCTCTACCTTTTCAGCAGGCATTTTTACACCATCAGAAGCCACAGTTGGTTTTGGTTGATGTGATTTCTGCCAAGCTAGAAAACTAAATACAACCAGAATGAGTAATACCCAAGGTAACCATGTAAATGCACGGCGCACGTCTATTATCCTCTTGGCAAATGTAAGTTATAAATCAGTAATATATTGAAGAACTGGAAATTTCCATCATTGTAAAGTAAATAGCTTAAAATCAATGCAAAAGTTAAAAAAGTTTTGTCTAGCTTTAGTTACATTTAAAAATGTGTTTTATTTACTCCCATAAAATGTTGAACATTTGAGGAATCGCATGGCAAATTTGCATGACATTGTGCAATGGTGTAATCAAACTTTAAAAGCAAACGAGTTTAAAGATTACGCACCAAATGGCTTACAAATCGAAGGTAAAGCTGAAGTAAACAAGATTGTTTGTGCAGTCACCGCATCTGAAGATGCAATTGATGCGGCGATTGCCGAAAAAGCAGATGCGCTGCTCGTTCATCATGGTTATTTTTGGAAAGGTGAAGCTTACCCAATCACAGGTATGCGTGGAAACCGGATTAAGAAACTCATTCAAAATAACATTTCTTTGATTGCCTACCACCTTCCTTTAGATGCACATCCAAGTTTAGGCAATAATGTAGCAATTGCTGATTTAATTGGCTTACAAAACCTAGAAGCGTTAGACCCATCAGAAAAGCACCCAATCGGTAATATTGCTTATCTAGATCAACCGCTCAGCCCAGAACAGTTCAAAGCAAAGTTACAAAATATCTTTGATTTTAGCATCATCCATTTACCTTGTGACAAAACATCAATTCAAAAAGTTGGTTTTTGTACAGGTGGGGCGCAAGATTTTATATCAAAAGCAGCTTCGGAAAACTGTGATGCCTATATTTCAGGTGAAGTGAGCGAACGTACTTTTTATGAAGCAAAAGAACTGGGCGTACACTATTTTGCATGTGGTCACCATGCGACTGAACGTTATGGGGTACAGCGTTTAGCCGATGCTCTTGCTAATCAATTCATGATTGAAGCCGTCTATTTTGAACTTAATAATCCGATTTAATAGAATTGAAGAATCCGATTTTGTTAAATCTTTTTTCCATTTGGGTTATACATTTAAATTAAGTCTTTATTGTGTATAGTTCTTTAAAAGACTGCCCTATTGTCTTTAGAATCATTTACAATAGAGCCACTTAATGTAAAACCCAGCAAATGCAAGGATTGAAACATGACAACCATTACTTTACCTGCACTTCCATATGGCTATGATGATTTAGCTCCGCACATTACTCGCGAAACTTTAGAATACCATCACGACAAACATCACAATACTTACGTTGTTAACTTAAACAACCTAATCAAAGGTACTGACCTTGAAGGTAAATCTTTAGAAGAAATCATCAAAGCTTCTGCTGGTGATGCATCTAAAGCAGGTATCTTTAACAATGCTGCTCAAATATGGAACCACACATTCTATTGGAACAGCATGAAACCAAATGGTGGTGGAAAGCCTACTGGCGCGATTGCAGCTAAAATCGATGAAGCTTTTGGTAGCTACGAAAAATTTGCTGAAGAATTTACTGCTGCTGCAACAACTCAATTTGGTTCAGGTTGGGCTTGGTTAGTTGCTGACGAAGTAAATGGTAAATTATCAATTACTAAAACTGCAAACGCAGATACTCCACTTGCTCATGGTCAAGTTGCAGTATTAACAATCGACGTTTGGGAACATGCTTACTACATCGACTTCCGTAACTTACGTCCAAAATACATTGCTACTTTCTTAGAAAGCTTAGTGAACTGGGACTATGCAAATGCAAAACTTGCAGGTCAACCAGCAGGTGTTGAGAAATAATTATTATTTCTTAAATAAAAACTGCCCACTTCGGGCAGTTTTTTTATGCATACAGCTTCAAAAGAATATTTATCAAGCAAACAATTCATTTTCTTTACTATTCTTGTTGACGACATAGGTTTTCATGCCTAAAATGCGCATCAGATTCTCCAATAGCTCAGTCGGTAGAGCGACGGACTGTTAATCCGCAGGTCCCTGGTTCGAGCCCAGGTTGGAGAGCCAATCTACTATTCTCCCATAGCTCAGTCGGTAGAGCGACGGACTGTTAATCCGCAGGTCCCTGGTTCGAGCCCAGGTGGGAGAGCCAATATTCTAAAAAGCCCTGATCATTGATTGGGGCTTTTTTTATACGTACAAATTAATATTTAGTTTGATCGAAATACTATTGTTACCACCCTGACTCTAACCCACCAAAGAAATCATTCTTCTCAGCATTCGTTAAACTACTTACAATTGTTGAATGACGAACTGCTTGTCTCGTAGATAGATCAAAAATTCTATTCCCACTACTCTGAAGAACCTGTATAGAATCAATTGCGTTATTTCTTGATATATTAAATTTCACTATATTACTTAAATTTGCACTACCAGTAGGAACTTCCCATAAACTCATTATTTCTTTATGAACTTTCTCTTCTATTGATTTACTTCTATCACTTTCTGTTAAAGCTGGATCATCCACCTGATTATCATTAATATAAAATTCGAAGGGTTGCTCGACTCTAACAGGATAATATTTACCATTAAACTGATACGGATAAAGACTAGATTTCTTGATTTCAGCCACCACCAAAGCATCTAACTCAACAATACCACTACTTTTCTTAATTTTTGATGCGACTACTTCCCCTTTCTCATTTACATATACCAAAATATTCAGATCCCTATTTTTACCTTGTAATAAAGAAGGATTAACTAATATTTGCGGTATTTTTTTCCATTTTAAGACATGAAGATCAATATTAATAAATTCAATGCTCTTAGCATGAATACCCTCTACCCAAATGCACAATAATACAACTACTATTTTTGATAAAAATCTCATTTATAATTCTCAAAGTTGTTATTTTTATATCCCAATTCACTATCTCATTACGATGAGATAGTGACCTGTGCGGGCACACCACTATGGAAACGAAAGGTATCGTCTGGACTCATAATCAGGTTCTTTTCCACTTCACGAATATGCTCAATGCGTTGCTGAATAGTCTCTTCTGGATCTTTCAGTTTCGCTGTTTTTGCAACATCCAACGCTAAAGCCAGATAGTCCTCAAAATGGCGAGATTCAGACTTAAGCAAGTAGCGGTAGTAGCGCCCCAGCTCATCATCAACAATCGGTGCCAGCGCATGGAAACGTTCACATGAGCGCGCTTCGACAAATGCACCAATAATCATCACATCAATTAGAGCCTCAGGCTCATAAGTACGGATTTCTTTACGTAATCCACCTGCATAGCGCCCTGCACTCAAACCCTTCCACTCTTGGCCACGTTTGTTCATGAATTCCAAAACCTGCTCATAATGCAGCATTTCTTCACGCACCAATTGCGCCAATTTCACTTGTAGGTCAGTAAAAAAACTATAGCGGAACATCAAATTCATAGCCGTACTTGCTGCTTTTTTCTCACAGTTAGCATGATCTTGCATTAAGATGTCGAGATTATTCAGCGCCTCATCTAACCATGCTTGTGGCGTTTTACAACCCAAAAATGCAATAACGGGTTGCATTAGCTCATCATAATTCAAACTACTCATCCACTTATCTCACAGCAGCTTGAATCGCTGCTTTCATATCTTTGACTGCTTGAGAGAGTCCAACAAACACACTATCCGCAATAATCGAATGCCCAATATTTAATTCATGGATTTGTGGAATTGCAGCAATTGCAGCAACATTATCGAGATTTAACCCATGCCCTGCATTCACAACCAAACCTTTTGATGCTGCGTATTCAGCACCTTTAATAATACGGACTAATTCTATTTGCTGTTCTGCATCAGTTTCCGCATCTGCATAAGCACCCGTATGGATTTCAATGGTTGGGGCACCACATGCCACAGCGGCATCAATCTGTGCCAAATCTGCATCGATAAATAAAGACACATCACTACCAATTGCTTTGAGTGCTTGAGTCGCTGCTTTGACTTTTTCAAAGTGACCGACAACATCCAAGCCACCTTCTGTCGTCACCTCTTGTCGACGTTCCGGTACAAAACACACATGTTGAGGCTGAATCTCTTTTGCAAATGCGACCATTTCATCTGTTACAGCCAACTCTAGATTCATACGCGTTTTTAATAACGGGCGCATACGACGTACATCATCATCTTGTATATGGCGGCGATCTTCGCGTAAATGTAAAGTAATCCCCTCTGCACCCGCCTCTTCACAAACCAAAGCAGCTTGAACCGGATCAGGGTAAGTCGTACCACGCGCTTGTCTTAATGTTGCAACATGATCAATATTTACACCTAAAATTACAGCCATAAAAATATCCTAACATTTACTCTCAAAACATTTAAAAAATGCTTTAAGAAAATTAAGTTTGTGTACTTTGAATCCATAGCTGACGGCTTTTTAATGGCCGATCGCCTAATAAAGCACTAATCATCTGACGATATAGTTTACCCAACAATTGCAGTTGTTCTAAAGAGAAATCTCGACCATCTTCATAGCTTTGCATTGAAGTTATTTGAGCACCAGAAAGTGTAGAACGTGAAGCTTGATTAACAGGTAAGAATCCATCATTGAGTTGGAATTGATAATGTTGCAAAGCTTCTACTGCAGTTTGATTTGCATCTACAGAAAAATCGATTGCATAACCTAGTTCTTGTAATAAAACATGTTCAAACTGCCGAAGAATTTGCCGAAGAAATAAAGCGGCTTGCTCATGCAAAGCGAGTTGCTGTAACTGCAATAAAATCAGTTGATATTGTTCAAATGTTTGTGGCATTGCCTCTTCCAAAGTACAAAGACGCAATAGAATTTCATTCAAATAAAAACCAGCAAAAAATGCATCACCGTGAAAAAATACAGGTTGATTGAGAATTTCTAATTTTGTGAAATTTTTAAGTTCAGATTTACCCGTCGCTTGAATACGAATAGGTTGATATTGTGGTGGAGGAATTTGTCTTAAAATTCCATCCACCCGACCATATTCTTGAGTAAATAAATGAACAATATGGCTTTTTTCACGATATTTACGATGATGAATTAAATAGCCATGTAGGACTTCATTACGCATCATAAAACGATACTAGTCCTTTTCTTTCTCGTCCTTTTCATCATCGCCATCAGGAATAACTGCACCAACCACAGCTGCAGTTCCTTTTACCACGCCTTTTGTGGTTTTATAGGCAACTTTAACAGGGACTGTAACTATTTTAGTAATACAGCCCTGTAGCAAAAAGACACAAGAAACAATTACAAGAGCTTTAATCATCGCAGAACCTCTTAGATATCGCTATAACCTAAGCTTTTTAAAGCGCGTTCGTCGTCAGACCAGCCACCTTTAACTTTTACCCAAAGCGTAAGCATGATTTTTTGTTCAAACATTTTTTCCATGTCTGTACGTGCATCCATACCAATACTTTTCAGCTTTGCACCTTTATCACCAATCACAATGGCTTTTTGTCCTTGACGCTCAACAAAGATCGTTGCATCGATATAAGTACATGGTGGTTTTAAGCGTCCTGTTTTTTCATTTACAGTTGCTTCTTCTGTTTTAAATGATTCAATTTGTACCGTTAAATCATATGGTAACTCTTCACCCAGCTGACGCATGATTTTCTCACGAATAATTTCACTCGCAAGAAAACGCTCAGAACGATCTGTAATTTGATCCAATGAATACAAAGGTGGCTGATAAGGTAAATACTTTTCAATCGTGTCACGCAAATGTTCTAAATTCGCGCCGCGTAAAGCGGATACGGGAACAATTTCAGCAAAATTCATTAACTTCGCTCGTTCTTGAATCAGCGGCAATGCTTCATTTTTGTTTTCAAAAGTATCTAACTTATTAATTACAAGAATCACTGGCATATCTGCATTTTTCAGCTTTTCCAAAACAAGCTCATCGTTTTGAGTCCACTTTTGTGCATCAACAACAAATAAAACCAAATTCACATCACGTAACGCCGAATGTGCTGCACGATTCATCATCTTGTTAATCGCACGTACTTCTTTCTTATGCATACCTGGCGTATCTACAAATACTGCTTGTGATTTTTCGCGCGAATCAATCCCCACAATCTTATGACGCGTGGTTTGTGGCTTACGGGATGTAATAGAAAGCTTTTGGCCCAACAGGTGATTCATTAATGTTGATTTTCCAACATTAGGTCGACCAACAATTGCAACAAAACCGCTTTTAAAATCAGAAGGAATAGTCGTTCCTTGCGAACTAAAAAATTGATTAATTAAATCATTACCATCTTGCTGTTCAGTAGCTTCAGATGGATTTTGAGGTAAAGGATTTTCATTTGAATGAGACATCAGGTTATTGCTCCAATAATTTTAAAATTTCTGCCGCTGCCGTTTGTTCGGCAAAACGACGACTTGAGCCCTCGCCTTGAATTTTTGGCAATCCCTCAATCAAACATTCCACTTTAAAATGTTGATTTGGGGCATCACCCTGAATATCTACAACCTCGTAAACTGGGAGAGGTTTTTTACGTGCTTGTAAATACTCTTGCAACCGTGATTTGGGATCTTTAAGTTGATCAGTCGGTTCGATATGATCTAAATAAGGTTCATACCATTTTAGCACAATGCTTTGTAGCAAGTTCAGATCATTACAGTCTAAATAAATAGCGCCAATAATTGCTTCCACCGTATCAGCAAGAATGGATTCTCGATGGTGACCACCTGATTTTAACTCGCCAGTACTTAGAATTAATGACTGACTAAGCTGTAAATCATTTGCAATTTTCCCTAGCGCTTCTTGACGAACTAACGTCGCACGCATACGCGTTAAACGCCCTTCATTTTCTTGCGGGTAAGTACAATATAAATAATTGGCGACAATCATTCCTAATAATGAATCGCCTAGAAATTCTAGGCGCTCATAATTGTGCTTATGACTCACGGAACGATGGGTTAAGGCAAGTTTTAGCAAATCAATCTGCTTAAACTGGTACCCTATTCGCCCTTGTAATCTTGAATCATTCAGCTTGCTTTGCAGATTTTTGGTCAAAAGTCTTCTCAAAAGTCATAACTAAACTAACATTAAACATGAATGGCTTACGCACTTCATATTTCTTCTTTACCAACAAATCATTCTTATAGGTTACTAAAGCAATATCTTTAAAATGAATCTCACGAACATTATTCATTTCCAAACGCTGATCCATTTGGTTATAAAATTTTGTTGGAGAAATATTCTCAGGACTATCTTTGAGTAAACCTTTGATCTGCGTATCAATGATTTTATCATCCCAATATACTGGCCATATTGCTACAGCAGCCTTAACTGCAATCGCAAATAAAATCACCCCAAATAAAACTGCAATATACGAAGCCCCTTGTTGAGATTTACGCATTTGATATTTCCTTTATATTTTTATTAGTCAATCTTACCATTTCGGTTAAAACTTGGAATATGAAACCCAGGTTCTTTATGCATCCATACATAAAAAGCACGACCCGTTAAATTCGCTTCTGGTACGAAACCCCAAAAACGACTGTCCGCACTTTGATCTCGATTATCACCCATTGCAAAGTATTGTCCTTGAGGAACTGTCACTTCCCAATCTTGACCATTACTTTGAATAAACACATCATTTTCTTTCGCAACAAAAGGAACTAAAGATTCAGCACCTTTTAATTGTGCAAACTGGAATTGTTCAGCCAAAGGATTTCGTCCATCTAAATAACGAATCAAATGCTGGTGTTCCCCTAAAGTTTCTTTAAAATAATAAACCGTAGGTGTTTCTAGCTGATCTTTCTCACGCGTAAACTCAGTCGCAACTTTTGCAATTTGTTTACCATTAATAATCAACTGTCCTGCCTTAAACTGAATATGATCACCTGGTAGACCAACTACTCGCTTGATATAGCTAATTGTTGGTTGAGGCGGATAACGGAATACAATAACTTCACCACGTTTAGGCTCACCAACATTCAGCACTTTAGTATTGACAATAGGTAAACGCACACCATAATCAAACTTATTAACTAAAATAAAATCCCCTGTCTCCAAGGTCGGTACCATAGAGTCCGAAGGAATATTGAAAGGCTCATACAAGAAAGATCGAAGAATTAAGACGACAGCTAAGACTGGCCAAAAATCATATGCCCAAGTAATAACAAAATTTTCCTGATCACGCCCTTTATTCGCTCGCTGTTTAAACACAAACTTATCAAGCAACCACACCAAGAAAAAAATCAGCGTAGCAGGCACTAGAATCAAATTAAAATCAAAATCCACAAACCCTCACTCGCAGCCCTGCTGCTCGTCTCACGGCTAGAGAATGATAAGATTCTCTAGCCTTATTTTTTATCGATCTACTTTCAATACAGCTAAGAACGCTTCTTGTGGAATTTCAACACTTCCCACTTGTTTCATGCGTTTCTTACCTTCTTTTTGTTTAGAAAGAAGTTTCTTCTTACGCGAAACGTCACCACCATAACATTTAGCCAATACGTTTTTACGCATCGCCTTTACAGTAGAACGTGCAATAATTTGCGCACCAATAGCGGCTTGAATTGCAACATCAAACATTTGACGAGGGATGAGATCCTTCATTTTCTCAACCAATGCGATCCCACGATGACGCGCATCCTGACGATGGCAAATCATTGCCAACGCATCCACCTTCTCGCTATTAATTAACACATCCACCTTAACTAAAGATGAACTCTCAAAACGTACAAAGTTGTAATCCAACGAAGCAAAACCACGCGAGCAAGATTTCAATTTATCAAAGAAATCCATCACCACTTCAGCCATCGGAATCTCAAAGGTAACTGAAACCTGATTACCTAAGAATTTCATATCTTTTTGAACACCACGACGTTCAATACATAAAGTCATGACATTACCAAGATATTCTTGTGGAACGAGAATATGGCACTCAGCAATTGGTTCACGTAAATCTTCAACCGTTGAAGCATCAGGCATTTTTGAAGGACTGTCGATATAAATCGTTTCACCCTTTTTAGTCACAGCTTCATAAATCACTGTTGGTGCAGAACTAATCAAATCTAAATCGTATTCTCGCTCTAAGCGTTCTTGTACGATTTCCATATGCAGCATGCCTAAGAAACCACAACGGAAACCAAAGCCTAAAGCATCAGAACTTTCAGGTTCAAAAAACAAAGCTGAATCGTTAATCTGTAGTTTTTGTAGGGCTTCACGGAATGGTTCAAAGTCACTTGAATCAATCGGAAATAGACCTGCATATACCTGTGGTTTTACCTTTTTAAAACCAGGTAAAGTTTGAACTTCTGGTGTAGATACCAATGTAATCGTATCGCCGACAGGCGCACCAAAAATATCTTTAATCCCAGCAATAACGAAACCAACCTCACCTGCTTCAAGGATATCCGTTTCAGTATGCTTAGGGTTAAACACACCAACCGAAGTCACAGGATGCGCTTGCCCTGTTGACTTAACAAGCATTTTATCACCCTTACGAATACGACCTTGTTTAATACGAACAAGCGAGACAACGCCTAGATAGTTATCAAACCATGAGTCGATAATCAAAGCTTGTAAAGGTGCATCACGATCACCCTCAGGTGCAGGAATAACATCGACTAGACGCTCTAAAACACCTTCAACCCCCAAACCTGTTTTTGCTGAACATGTTGGAGCGTCAGTTGCTTCAATTCCGATAATCTCTTCAATTTCATGAATCACACGCTCAGGTTCAGCCTGCGGTAAATCAATTTTATTGAGAATTGGTAGTACTTCTAAGCCCTGTTCAATTGCGGTATAACAGTTCGCCACAGATTGAGCCTCAACGCCTTGTGCAGCA
Source organism: Acinetobacter sp. NBRC 100985 (assembly GCF_000241225.1). Classification (NCBI taxonomy): domain Bacteria; kingdom Pseudomonadati; phylum Pseudomonadota; class Gammaproteobacteria; order Moraxellales; family Moraxellaceae; genus Acinetobacter; species Acinetobacter sp. NBRC 100985. Next base: position 58,678 of record NZ_BAEB01000005.1, read on the forward strand.
TCAACAACAAGCAAAGCTCCTTCACACGCAGCTAAAGAACGCGAAACCTCGTAAGAGAAATCAACGTGTCCAGGCGTATCAATAAAGTTTAATTGATATTGCTGACCATTTGGATGCGTATAATAAAGCGTAACTGATGCCGCCTTAATCGTAATCCCACGTTCACGCTCAAGCTCCATAGAGTCTAATACCTGAGCTTGCATTTCACGATCTTGAAGGCCACCGCACATTTGAATAAAACGGTCGGCCAAAGTCGACTTACCATGGTCAATATGAGCAATGATCGAGAAATTTCGTATATTTTTGATATCTACGGATTTTTTAGCTTGCGCCATGGGTTACCTTGAGAAAATAGAGCGCCCTATACTTATAAAAAGCAATGAGCCAAAATGGTTTAACAAAATTGTTGGGGATTATAGCAGAATGACATTTTAAAGTATTCAAAATAATTCTGCGCTTTTATACCCAAACTCAAAGCAATAGTGACTTAACACTCTCATTTTTCCGCATAGGAAATTGAAAAATCCATTGGATCTAATTCATTTGAAATGGGCTGATAAGCCTGCGTAAAACTCGGCGACATACGCTTTGGTCGACCAGTTGCAATTTCAATACATGCCCATTTAGTATTTCCTACGAATAAAACACTTTGATCTTTTGGTCGATAAAATGCGTACTGACGGAATGAATAGAGCGCATTAATGTCATCCAACCAAGTTCGTAAAATGATTTCTTCACCCTCAAGCGTAGCTTTACGATATTGAACATGATGTTCAACCGCCACCATCGCATGTTTTAACTCTAAATATTGGGTTAAGCCTAAACCCAATGTTTCTATATGTGCTGCTGCAACATCCTGCATCCATTGGATATACATCACATTGTTGACATGACCCAATACATCAATATGTTGTGGTTGAACCTGTATTTTTAAATCAAGAATTGTGCTCATAATTTTTCGTACTTCAACAACAAAAGTTCAGTGCCGTACATTAGTCTAAACAACTCAGTATTACAAAATAAAAAACCACTCTATCCAATAGAGTGGTTTTCTCATTTATTTGATTACTTCGGTAAACGCAATCCTAAAATTGCACGTTGGCCTTGGCGAATAATCGTTACTCGCGCAACGCTATTTTTAGGTAAAGCGGCAACCGTTTTTGCAAACATTTGACTGTTCGTAATTGCCGTTCCATTTACTTGAACAATAACATCGCCAGCAACGATATTAGATAGAGATGCTAATCCACCACGTTTAACATCTTGAACCAAAATTCCACCACGAACATTTAAACGAGCAATTTCTGCTTCTGTCAGTGTACGGATACTCATACCCAACCCACTGGTTGGATTATTTTTGTCTTCAGCTGCTGGTGTATCATCAGGTGCCGTACCCAATGTCGCTGAAATTGTACGTGTTTTATCATCACGTAAAATCTCTAACTGAATTGTTTGATCTGGTGCAGTACGGTTCAACACATTGAGTAAATCACCTGTACGAGAAATCGAAGTACCATTGATTTTTAAAATCACATCACCTGATTTAAGCCCAGCTTTTTCAGCAGGTGATTTCGGCGAAACTTGATTAACTAGAGAACCTTCTGGTTTTGGTAATTTATAGGCTTCCGCTAAATTTCGATCAATATCCTGCAACATCACGCCTAGATAAGAACGTGTCACTTTGCCATTGGTTTTAAGCTGCTGAACAACATCCATTGCAACATCAATTGGAATCGAGAACGACAAGCCCATATATCCGCCCGTACCACTAAAAATACGAGAGTTCACACCAACCACTTCACCCTTTTGGTTGAAAAGTGGTCCACCAGAGTTACCAGGGTTTAAAGCAGCATCTGTTTGAATAAATGGCACTGATGTTTCACCACTCATATTACGGGATTTAGCACTCACAATCCCTGCTGATGCTGAGTAATCGAAACCAAATGGAGAACCAATTGCTAGAACAGGCTCACCAACTTTTAACTGGTCGACATTACCAACTTTTAATTCAGGAAAATTCGTACCAATTACTTTTAGTACAGCAACATCAGTACGTTCATCACTACCAACCAATGTCGCATCAAGCTCACGGCGGTCATTCAATGTGATACTGATTCGTGATGCATTTTCAATAACATGATGATTTGTAACTAAGTAACCATCTTTACTAATGAAAAATGCACTTCCATAAGCTGTTTTTTCTTGTGGTCCCTGCTGTTGAGGGATAATCACTTGATTACCAAAGAAACGACGTAAGATTTCAGGAACCTGTTGTTGCAATAACTCTTCCTGAGTCATTTTCTTCACAACATTCACACTCACTACAGCTGGACTAACCTGCTCAACGAGATTTGAAAAATCTACTGGAGCTGCGGCATCGACTTGAGCTGCTGCTACTGTAAATACCGCTGCAAACATTCCTTGTTGTAAATATCGACTTTTCATGAAGCAAGAACCTACATACTGATGATCGAATAAAAATTTAAGGTTATGTTGTATCATAACCATTTCATACGTTTCGTTAAAAAATGTTTATATTTTCAATGTATACAAAGAAATAAAAACCTAAAATGTGAATAAATTGTGGAGGAAAATTAATATAACCACTGTTCAAAACAGGTTTTATAATGACCAACTTAAACTCACATTAAAAAAATGTTCCTAAACGTAATCGCATGATTATTGGTATGTAGCAATATAACAAAACAAGCAAATTATTGACTCATTCGCCAAAAAATCGCTCAATTCTAAGCAGATTAGCTCTTGCCTTTTTGTTCAAAAAGCGTTGTCATTAGCGAACGTTTGAAATTGAAGCAGATCGACATGCCTGATTTAGAAACAATTCATCATTTTGACATGATTATTCTGGGCAGTGGCGGTGCAGGTTTAAGCCTAGCACTCTCTTTACCAAGTCATTACAACATCGCGATTTTAGCAAAGGCTGCGCTCACAGAAGCGAGTACCTATTATGCTCAAGGTGGTGTTGCTGCGGTATTAGATGAGACTGACTCAATTCAACAACATATTAATGACACGATGATTGCAGGTGCACATTTATGTGAACTAGATGCAGTAAAGCATACAGTCGAAGGTGGTAAACCCTCAGTTGATTTTTTATTAGAACAGGGTGTTCAATTTACATTAGATGATGATGAGCAACTCCACTTAACGCGTGAAGGTGGTCACTCGCAGCGTCGGATTATTCACTCAGCCGATGCAACCGGCAAAGCAATTTCAACAACTTTAGTTGAGCGTGCAAAAGAAAGAAAAAATATTACAATTTTTGAAAACTATATTGCGATTGATCTTATCACAAAACACAAACTTGGTCATTTAGGTGAAAAGAATAGAGCGATTGGCTTATATGCTTTAGATGAGAAAAATGAACAAGTCCATACCTTCTTAGCGCCATTTACAGCACTGGCTTGTGGCGGTGCAATGAAAGCATATCTTTATACGTCTAATCCTGACATTGCAACAGGCGATGGTATTGCAATGGCTTATCGAGCAGGTTGCCGTGTTGCTAATATGGAATTCAATCAATTCCATCCAACTTGTTTATATCATCCCAAAGCGCGTTCTTTCTTAATTACCGAAGCAATGCGTGGCGAAGGTGCTTATTTGCGCTTACCAGACGGCGAGCGTTTCATGCTACGTTTTGATGAACGTGCTGAACTTGCACCGCGTGATATTGTGGCACGTACCATCGACCATGAAATCAAGCGCCTAGGTATTCGCCATGTTTGGCTAGATATCACGCATAAATCACCAGAATTTATTACCGAGCACTTCCCTACTTTATATGCACGACTTATTGAACTTGGTATCGATATCACCAAAGATATGATCCCTGTCGTTCCAGCTGCACATTACACCTGTGGCGGTGTCGTCGTTGACGAGAATAGTCAAACTGATTTAGATGGGTTATATGCGATTGGAGAGACCTCGTATACTGGTTTACACGGCGCTAATCGTATGGCAAGTAACTCACTGCTTGAATGTTTCGTGTATGGCATGAGTGCAGCTAACGATATCCAACAAAAATTTGATTCGGACTTTAAATTCCCTACTGTACCGTCTTGGGACGAGTCTCAAGTTACAGATGCGGATGAAGATGTAGTAATTCTGCAAAATTGGGATGAGTTGCGTTCAACTATGTGGAACTATGTCGGTATTGTTCGTACCACTAAGCGTTTGCAACGCGCCTTACACCGTATTGAAATGTTGAAACGCGAAATCACTGAGTATTATCAAGATTATCGTGTCAGCAAAAACTTGATTGAATTACGTAATTTGGTTTTGGTTTCGGAAATGATTGTACGTTGTGCTATGGAACGTAAGGAATCACGTGGTTTGCATTACACGCTGGATTATCCAGAACTCTCAAATGAGATTCGTAAGACAGTGTTGACTCCACCAAACTTTAAGGTAGAACAGCCGTTGGTGAATGAGTGATGAAATTAAGGCTAAAGATTCTTCCTTCTATATCTTTAGCCTCCAAAATTATTCATAAATTCGAGCAGCCATAAGCATTTCTGCAAAGGTTTTCCAATCAGGTTGAGCTAAACGGTCAACCTGATCTGTATTTTTATAATATCCGTCCATATCTTCAGTCCATGAAGCTAAAGCATCAAGAAAATCAGCCAGATTGATATTCTCCCAACCATTGGGATCATATATAAGATTCTGACGTAATTTCTTAATAAATATCGCGAGTTCAGTACGACTAGATATCGCATCAATTGCCTTATCTAAATGATAGCTATCATGATCTTTACTCATTAGAACTGGCCTATTTCAAATATTGCAAAGCATCTTCAAACACAACATCCGCATTCTGTGTTGCATCCAAACGCTTGATTCGTTCAGGCGCTGTCTGCCATAAAGTTTCATAACCCGCACGCACCTTAGCAAAGAAACTGAACTTCTCTTGCTCAAAACGGTCCAATGCCCCACGCTCACGCGCACGAGTCATGCCCAACTCAATCGGTGCATCCAACCAAAAAGTAATATTCGGCATTTTCGCCACAAAAGTTTGATTTAACAGTTGCAACTTTTCCTGACTTAAACCGCGTCCAGAACATTGATACGCAAAACTGGCATCGGTAAAACGATCACTTAACACAATCTTACCCGCCACTAATGCAGGTAAAATCACTTGTTCTAAATGCTGTGCTCGTGCCGCATAAATCAATAACAGTTCAGTATCATGACTCATTTGCTCTTCATGATTCACTGCTAATAAAAGTGAGCGAATCTGCTCAGCGAGTGGTGTGCCACCTGGTTCACGAGTCAACACCACTTCTTTACCTTGCTGTTCAAAGTACTGATGAATTTTACGAATCAGTGTTGTTTTTCCTACACCTTCCGTACCTTCAAAACTAATAAACATCATTCACCTTGCTTTTTCTTTGAACGTAGCACAGTTAAATATTCTTGAACTGCACGATTATGGTCTTCTAAAGACGCTGTAAATTTATGACCACCATTGCCAGTGGCGACAAAATAGATATTTTTGGCATCATCAGGATGCATAGCAGCTTCAATTGCTTTTTTACTTGGCAATGCTATTGGTGTTGGCGGTAAACCGTTAATAGTATAGGTGTTATAAGATGTAGGCGTGCGCAAGTCATTACGTGTGATATTTCCTTTATAATTATCGCCCATGCCATAAATCACTGTTGGATCAGTTTGCAAGCGCATACCTATTTTTAAGCGACGTACAAACACACCTGAAACTTGCTGAAGCTCACTATCCAAACTGGTTTCTTTCTCAATAATAGAAGCCATGATCAATGCTTCATATTTATCTTTATAAGGCAGATTAGAAGCCTTATTTGCCCAAGCTTCATCTAATGATTTCATTTGGCGATGATATAAATCGGTTAAGATTTTTTTATCTGTTTCACCTTTAGCGAAGAAATAAGTATCTGGAGCAAATAGACCTTCTGGATGTGAATACGGAATATCGAGTGCTTTTAACAATTGATCTTGGGGTAAATCCAAAATTGTTTTGGTTACATTTGAATCTTTTTTAAGATTTTGAACAAGCTGTTTAAATGTTGTCCCTTCTATCACCAAAATACGATTCATCTGTGCATTTTCTGCATCAGACAACATCGATAAAACTTGGCGAATACTCATTCCCTGTGTGACTTCATACACACCAGCTTTCATACTGTCATGGATTAAAAACTTTTGATAAAGCTTTAACATAATAGGCAAGCTGACTTTACCTTCTTTGGCTAGGCGATCAATAAATCTAGAATAAGTATCCCCAGATGAGATCACTAAAAGTTGCTTTTTGCCATCAACAGGGTAATTTTTAAAAAGATTTGCCCATAAAATACCAAATATAACCAAACCTAAAAGGAAAATAGCAATCCAAAAGGCTTTGAAAGTAGATTTCGGTTTAGCTTTTGGCTTTTTCTTACTTTTGCTCGTGTTTGGTGACTTTGGCATATTAATCAATCTGGTAAAGTTTTAAAGTGTGAAATAAATCAAGATACGGCTGCTGAGCTAAAACTCGATGATCAAATCGAATTACGGCTTTCATAGGATGTAAAGCATTACAGAAAAATAAACTCTGAATCTGCCCAAGCTCATGCATTTCGACACAACGCTGTTCACATTTCACCTGATATTGTTGCATCAGAGAAAGTATTTTTGCTCGCATAACACCGTGGACGCCATTATAACGAAGTTCTGGTGTAATCCATTGATCATTTATACGAATGAAACAATTACTGCTCACCCCTTCAACAATATTTCCCTGAACATCACTCACCAAAGCCTCTAACCAGCCTTGTTGATCAGCCTCTTGCTTTAATAACACTTGTTCTAAGCGATTTAATGTTTTCAGTCCAACAAGATGAGGCATATTTAAACCTAAAGCATGTGTCAGTAAACCACTTTCAATCCATTCTGGTCGAAAAGCTTGCATGACTCTTGGGTAATACCACACATAAATATCCGCTGCATGTAAAGGCAGACTATAACCACGATCACCTTCACCACGGCTAATAACTACCTTTAACGTGCCATTCAGTTGAGAATTCTGTTTTTGCAGTTGTTCAAGTGAGGATTCAATCAAAGATAAATCTGCATCTAAACTTAAACTTTTGCAGGCCAAAGCTAAGCGTGCAAAATGCAGCTCTTTTAACTCAAAATTGTTTTGAAAAAGTCGAGCCGTTGTAAAACAACCATCACCATAATGAAAAGCGCGATCAAGCAAAGGAATAGACTCAATCAGTTGTCCATTTTTATAGCATTGCATGATCCAAACACCTTTCAAAATTTTGCATATAGTCGCACTAAATAGCAGAACAACCTATTGATTTTAAAAAAATATAACAACTTAAAATTTATAAATAAAAATTTCTTTTTTATCAATAATTCAGCATAGCTTATCTCATTTATATATTTCTCTATTTTTCATATCAAATTCGATTTTAATTATTTTTTTTGCAAAAAAACTGGCGTTATGCTGCATCCATATTCCAAACACACATTGAATTTTTAGGGGTTTTCATGCGTTTATCTCAAATCAAAGTTGGTATTATTGCCACAGTATTATCAGTTTCCTCATTCGCTGCTCAAGAATTCTTGAACGTTTCTTATGATCCTACGCGTGAGCTATATACGGATTTTAATAAACAATTTGGTACTTTTTGGAAACAACGTACTGGGCAAGAGATTGATTTCAAGCAGTCACATGGTGGTTCAGGAAAGCAGGCACGAGCTGTCATAGATGGTCTAAATGCAGATGTTGTGACCTTAGCACTTGCCGCTGATATTAATGAAATCGCAGAAAAGTCAAAATTATTACCAAGCGATTGGCAAAAGAAATTACCAAATAATTCGACACCTTATACCTCAACAATTGTGTTCCTCGTTCGCAAAGACAATCCTAAACAAATCAAGGATTGGAGTGATCTCATTAAACCCGGTGTAGAAATTATTACACCAAACCCAAAAACCTCAGGCGGTGCTCGTTGGAACTATTTGGCAGCTTGGGCATGGGCGAAACACCAGAAAGGTGGCAACGATGCAAAAGCGCAAGAATTTGTTCGCCAAATTTATAAACAAACCAAAGTGCTTGATTCTGGCGCTCGCGGTGCAACTACTACATTCGCTGAACGTGGTATTGGCGACGTCTTATTGGCTTGGGAAAATGAAGCTTATCTCGCAGTACGAGAGCAACCGGGTAAATTCGAGATCATTACGCCATCTCTTTCCATCCTTGCAGAACCACCAGTTGCCATTGTAGAAAAAAATGCAGCAAAGAAAGGCAATTCTCAAATCGCTCGTGGCTACTTAAATTATCTTTACTCTCCAGCTGGGCAAGAAATCGCTGCTCGTAATTTCTACCGCCCGCGTAATGCCGCAATTTTAAAAAAATACAGTACAACTTTTAAGCCACTTAAATTGGTAACAATTGATCAAGAGTTTGGCGGCTGGAATAAAGTACAAAAAACTCACTTTGATAATGGTGGTGTGTTTGACCAGATCGTAAAACTCAACAGCACAGGTAAATAAAATCTCTCTCTTGCATGGCTGCAAACGCAATTCGTCGTTTAGCGTGTAGTTCACAAGAGAGCTTTTCAGGGATTCTAAGGAGAATAGACATGATTCATACTGTAATTGTTCCCGGTGTTGGCGGTAGTGAAGCACAACATTGGCAGTCTTGGTTACAACATAAGCTCGTGTCTAGTTCTCGCGTTGAACAAACTCATTGGGATCGCCCTGTGTTAAGTGAATGGGTTACTCAATTTATTAAAACTATTATTGCAGCTCCAGCACCTGTCCAAATCGTGGCACATAGTTTTGGCTGTTTAACTAGTGTTGCTGCACTCGCTGAACACCCAGAACTCAGAACAAAAGTGAAAAATTTAGTTTTGGTTGCGCCTGCAAATCCTGCACGTTTTGGTGAATCAGGTTTCGCTCGTCATAGTTTGATTGACTACAAACAGTATTTTCATCAACTTAAAATTGACGTACCTACCACATTATTGATTAGCGAAAATGATCCGTGGTTAGGCTATGTCGATGCGCTACAACTGGCTCAGGCGTGGAAACTAACACCCATCAATCTAGGTGCTGTTGGTCATATTAATGTCGCTTCTGGCTTTGGCCCATTCCCCGAGATCCTGAATTACTTGCTGCCTGAAAAAAAGATACAACCTATCGTCCGAATGAGTCAGGCAAATTTTAATTTGAAATTTGCCTAATACCACCTCCGTATTTTTAGTATTTGCATTATTTATTTGCTTGTTTTAGCAAACATTTCTCTTTGAGGAAATATCATGTTGCAGCGTTCCCGAGTGCTGCCTGGGTTTGGTCTCTCATTAGGCTTCACCCTCGCTTACGTGTCTTTGATTGTTCTTATTCCATTATCTGCTGTCTTTATCAAATCTTTAGGAATTGGATGGGATGGTTTATGGGAAATCTTAACCTCAGAACGAATTTTGAAATCCTTACAGCTTAGCTTTAGTGCTGCATTAATCGCTGCACTAGTTAACGTTATTTTTGGCCTGTTACTGGCTTGGTGTTTAGTACGATATAGCTTTCCAGGTAAACGGATTGTTGATGCATTAGTTGATTTACCTTTTGCTCTACCAACTGCTGTTGCAGGTATTGCACTCACCTCTTTATATGCACCAACAGGCTGGATTGGACAATATCTTTCCCCGCTTGGGATTGAAGTGGCTTATACACCAATTGGTATTACCCTTGCTCTAATTTTTATTGGTCTACCCTTTGTGGTTCGTACTGTTCAACCAGTACTCAGTGATATTGAAACTGAACTGGAAGAAGCCGCTTCTGCCCTAGGTGCAAATCGTTGGCAGACCATTACCAAAATCATTTTACCAATACTATTCCCTGCATTGCTCACTGGGTTCGCTTTAGCTTTTGCCCGCGGTGTCGGTGAATACGGTTCCGTGATTTTTATTGCAGGCAATCAACCCTATAAAACTGAAATTGCCCCCCTGATGATCATCTCTCGCTTAGAGGAGTATGATTACGCAGGTGCAACGACCATTGCCGTAGTCATGCTCATTCTGTCATTTGCCATTCTATTTTTAATTAACTTAGTACAAGCATGGGCGAGCCGTCGCACTGGGAGAGTTGCACAATGAGTCTAAATACCAACAGCAATGCTTTAGTTCTCAAACTTCAAAGTCGAGATGCAACTCGCGAACCGACATGGGTTCGTTTTAGCCTAATCAGCGTTGCCTTAATCTTTTTCCTCAGTTGTTTGATCTTGCCGCTGATTTTGGTTTTTGTTGAAGCATTTAAACAAGGTTTAGCGGTTTATATCAATGCGTTAACCGATTCAGATACTTTATCAGCTGTAAAACTTACCCTAATTACGGCTGCAATTGCCGTCCCTATTAATGTCGTGTTTGGTGTTGCAGCAGCATGGGCCGTTGCAAAATTTCAGTTCCGTGGTAAAGCCATCTTAACCACCATCATTGATATGCCTTTCTCGGTATCACCTGTGATTGCTGGATTAATGTTAGTTCTGATCTTTGGCACACAAGGTTGGATGGGTGGCTGGTTAATGGATCATGACATCAAAATTTTGTATGCCATCCCAGCGATTGTATTAGCCACTATTTTCATTACCGTTCCATTTGTAGCCCGTGAATTAATCCCTTTGATGGAAGCTCAAGGCACACAGGAGGAAGAGGCAGCGATAGTACTGGGTGCTTCAGGTTGGCAAACCTTTTGGAAAGTAACCTTACCTAATATCAAATGGGGTTTGATCTACGGTGTGATTCTGTGTAATGCCCGTGCAATGGGTGAATTTGGTGCGGTCTCAGTTGTTTCAGGACATATCCGTGGTCAAACCAATACCTTACCGTTACATGTAGAAATTCTTTATAACGAATACACTTTTAGTGCTGCATTTGCTGTGTCTTCACTATTGGCATTTCTAGCAATCATTACATTAATTTTAAAAACTTGGCTTGAAGCTCGCCAAGACCAAGCAAATGAACATCAATCCAATCAAAATCAACCTAGCCACTAAGGAATAAGCACATGAGTATTCAAGTAAAAAATATTGAAAAACACTTTGGTGCATTCCATGCGCTGAAAAATATCTCTTTAGACTTTCCTGAAGGTGAATTGGTAGCCTTACTTGGTCCTTCAGGTTGCGGTAAAACAACATTATTACGCATCATTGCAGGTTTAGAATCTGCCGACGGTGGACAGGTTTTACTTGAAGGCGAAGATGCCACAGACATTCACGTCCGTGAACGACAAGTAGGTTTTGTATTCCAGCATTATGCTTTATTCCGCCACATGACTGTTTTTGACAATATTGCCTTTGGTTTACGCGTTCGCCCACGTGCAACACGCCCATCAGAAGCTGAAATTAAAAAACGTGTGACTCGCTTACTTGATCTCGTTCAACTTGGCTTTTTAGCAGACCGTTATCCAGCCCAACTTTCAGGTGGTCAACGCCAACGCATCGCTTTAGCACGTGCACTCGCTGTTGAACCGCGTGTTTTATTACTAGATGAGCCATTTGGCGCACTGGATGCAAAAGTTCGTAAAGAATTACGCCGTTGGTTACGTACTTTACATGATGAGCTACATATCACCTCGATCTTTGTAACGCACGATCAAGAAGAAGCTTTAGAAGTTGCAGATCAAATCATTGTCATGAATAAAGGTGATGTCGAACAAATTGGCTCACCACGAGAAGTTTATGAAAAACCAGCAACGCCATTTGTTTTTGATTTCTTAGGTCAAGCAAATCGCTTTGAAGGTGAACACTCCAACGGTATTATCCATATCGATGAAAATCGCATTCAACTTCCAAATACTGTTGAAGCACCACAAGGAAAAGTAATTGCATTTGCAAGGCCAAATGAATTACATATTCATACCCAACCTCAGAACAACACCATTGAGGCTACTTTCCTACGTGAAGTATGGATAGCTGGGAAAGTTATTGCTGAATTACAAGATCGTAGTGGACGTACGATTGAAATTTTATTAAGTGTAGAAGAAGCAAATTTACATCAATTCAAACCGAATCAAACTGTTTGGATAAGTGCAACTCAACTTCATTTATTTGCAGACCAAACGACGCAAGTTGCTTAGAATAATACCTTGAGGATGGTTAAAATGTTCTTGCTGAACTTTAGCCGTTCCTCACCTTTTATGCGGAAAATGATTATGAACTTTCAACAACTCAGAATTATTCGAGAAACTGTTCGTCAAAACTTTAATTTAACTGAAGCTTCAGCGGCACTTTATACCTCCCAATCAGGTGTCAGTAAACACATTAAAGATTTAGAAGATGAATTAGGCGTGCAACTTTTTGTGCGTAAGGGCAAACGTTTACTTGGACTAACTGAGCCAGGTCAATCTCTCTTGAGTATCGTTGAACGTATGTTGGTTGATGCTGATAACATCAAACGTCTTGCCGATGATTTTAATAAAGTCGATGAAGGCACACTTACAATTGCAACGACACATACCCAAGCACGTTATGTTTTGCCTCCTATTGTGAACCAATTTAAAAAACTATTTCCCAAAGTGCATTTGGTTCTACAACAAGCTAGCCCCGTTGAAATTGCTGAAATGTTGTTACAGGGTGAAGCAGATATTGGTATTGCGACGGAGTCATTAACTACTGAGGAAAATTTGGCGAGCGTACCTTATTATGAATGGCACCACAGTATCATCACCCCGAAAGATCATCCTTTAGCAAAACTAGATAAAATTAGTCTCGACATTTTAGCTGAATACCCACTCATTACTTATCATGGTGGCTTCACAGGTCGTTCAAAAATCGACAAAGCATTTGAAGATGCACATCTGCACGCTGACATCGTCATGTCTGCTTTAGATGCCGATGTTATTAAAACCTATGTTGAGCTAAATATGGGTGTTGGTATTGTCAATGATGTTGCTTATGATGCTGAGCGAGATTATCGTTTGCAACAGATCAAAACAGGTATTTTTGGTACAAACACAACGTGGATCGCAGTTCGTAAAGGACATTTACTTCGTGGTTACGGCTATGAGTTCATTTCACTATGTTCGCCAAAAACAGACATTAAAGCTCTTAAAAAAGTAGCTTATCCTGAAGAGTAAATAACAAAACAAAAGGTACATAAAAAAGCCTTTTGTTTTCTTTAGATCATAAAAAAACGAGCTTAAAGTACTCGTTTTTTATT